>JAWXUQ010000063.1:0-15094 GCA_044426225.1 Faecalibacterium sp.
CACAATCTTGCCAAGGCGCTCTTTTAAGTCACTCAGGCTAGTGGCAAGGCAGAACAATGCCATGATTTCACTTGCAACGGTGATGTCAAAGCCATCTTCACGTGGGGTGCCGTTGATTTTGCCGCCAAGGCCATCTAAAATATAGCGCAACTGGCGATCGTTCATATCCATGCAGCGTTTCCATGTGATGCGGCGGGGGTCAATGTTCAATTCATTGCCTTGCTGAATGTGGTTGTCAATCAGCGCGGCAAGCAGGTTGTTTGCGGTGCCAATCGCATGCAAATCACCCGTGAAATGTAGGTTGATATCTTCCATTGGCACAACCTGTGCATAGCCGCCGCCCGCAGCACCACCCTTAATGCCAAAGACAGGACCCAAGCTAGGCTCACGCAGGCAGAGCATGGTTTTTTTGTCAAGCTGGCAGAACGCATCTGCAAGCCCAGTGCTGACGGTGGTTTTGCCCTCGCCCGCGGGGGTAGGGCTGATGGCGGTGACCAAAATCAGCTTGCCCTGCTTTGTGGCAGTGTGCAGGCGGCGATGGTCAATTTTAGCTTTGGTGTGCCCATAAGGGATGACTTCCTCAGGCGATAGGCCGAGCGAAGCGGCGATTTCCATAATGGGTTTCATTTGTGCGCTCTGGGCAATTTCGATATCACTTTTCATGGTGACTTCCTTTCCTTGTGCAAGTGGGCAATTTCTGATGAATGGGGGTTGAATAGACGGCGGCGCCGAGGCGATATTTGCGATTTTGATGTGGCAAAACGTAAAAAAAGGCAGCCCGATGCAATACTGCAAGGCTGCCCAGACGGTCGGCAAAAAAGATGTTTTCCCACTACACTGTGGTGCTCCACATATCCGTCAGCAGAGGGAAACCTTATGGCTTGATGATATCATAGCTTGGTGCATTTTGTCAAGTTCGTTCTGGCAAAAAGTCTGCGCAAGCGGGATGGAATTTGTTGCGCAAAGGGCGGGGCGGCTGCCGCGTTTTGCACGGTGGGTGTTGCGCTGCTTTTCGCATGGTATGGGCTGCTTTTTGCGTGTGGCACGGTATTTTATTGCATCGCGGTATTTTCCGTCAGTTGGTTGCTTATTTGTGCCGATGATAGTATAATAAAGAGGTATATGCAAAACCAACGAAAGTAGAACAGTATGATAACAAACGAACCCTTACATTATCTGGATAATGCCGCCACCACCATGGTGGCACCTGCTGTGGCAACGGCTGTGTTCGATGCCATGCAAGCGCATTGGGCAAACCCCTCTAGCCTATATCCCATCGGCGCACGCAGTGAAGAAGCGCTTGCCGCCGCCCGCGCAAGCCTTGCCCGCACCTTGGGCTGTACCCCGCGTGAGTTTTATTTTACCTCCTGCGGCACAGAGAGTAATAATATGGCGATTGGGGGCTTTGCCAAAAGCAAAAAATTTGGCAAAAAAATCATCGTGTCTGGCTTTGAGCACCCCAGTGTACAGCGCCCGATCGAGCAGCTTGCCCAAGAAGGGTATGAAGTAATTACCATAAAGCCAGAGGCAGATGGGCATTTGGACATCGATAAAATGCTAAATGCAGTGGATAAAGGCACCATCTTAGTCGCCTGTATGCTGATTAATAACGAAACCGGGGTGCGCAATCCTGTGGAGCGGCTTGCCGCTGAAGTGAAAAAAATCAACAATCGCACCGCTGTGCATGTGGATGCGGTGCAGGCTTGGTTCAAAACACCCATCACCCTTGCCAATATCGACAGTCTTTCGGTCAGTGGGCACAAAATCCACGCACCCAAGGGCATTGGCGGGCTTTACCTTGCGGAAAAGAACTGGCAGACCTTTGCCCCGCCCTATCTTGGGGGTGAGCAAGAGCGTCAGCGCCGCCCCGGCACCGAGAACATCCCTTATGCCATCGGGCTTGCCACCGCGGCGGGCTTGCTCAGCAAAACCATCAAACCGCGTGCCACGGCCGCTGCTGCCCTCAATGCACAGCTTCGCGCAGGGCTTGCGCAGTTTGCAGAGGTCAGCATCAACAGCCCGGCGGATGCCAGCCCCGAAATTTTAAACCTGAGCGAGCACTGCATCAAAAGCCAAACCATGCTGAGCTTTTTGGCACAGCAGCAGATTTATGTTTCGTCGGGCAGCGCCTGTGGGCGGGGCGCACCAAGCCACACCCTCGCCGCCATGGGCAAATCCCCCCGCGCGATTGATACCGCCCTGCGCGTCTCGCTCTGTGCAGAGAACACCGCAGCGGACATCGATGCGTTCTTAAACCGCCTAGAGGATGGGTTAAAAACCTTGCAGCGGTTTTGAATGTGCAGGTTCGTGCAAACTAAGTGTCAACTGTTTTTAGAAATTCGTTTTCTGGTATAGCTTTGGTGTTTAAAGTGTAGGCTGCCAATGAAAACGGATACACAACAAAATAAAGGAGCAGTGTAAAGATGAATATTAATGATAAAAAACCGCTGGTTGCTTTCATAAAGGGGTTGGTGCAGCATTATAATCATAAACAATATTGGAAAATGCGCCAAGAAGTTGTTAATCCGCATTCAAAAAAATGCAAGTTAGTGCGGCTGTATTATTTGTACAAAATCAAACGTTCCGATGCGTTTCATAATGCTTCGATGGGAACGGATTTAGGAAAAGGTGCGGTTTTTTTGACCCCACCCAATTTACCACATCACTTAAATGGGATTATTGTTTCACATCATGCGGTAATCGGTAAAAATTGCACGATATTTCAGCAAGTTACAATCGCAAATGATGAAAACGAAAAGAGCGCTACCATTGGTGATCATGTAAGGATTGGTGCAGGTGCTAAAATTATCGGTGACGTGCATATCGGGGATAACGTTAAAATCGGTGCAAATGCAGTTGTGGTAAAGGATATCCCTTCCAATGCAACGGCGGTAGGTGTCCCTGCGCGTGTAATCATCAAGGATTTGTAAGATAACGATTTATATTTCAAAAGGAGCAACATGAAAGAACTAATTATGGGCTATCAGGGCGAAATGGCGCTGAAAGGGCTCAACCGCAGTCAATTTGAATCCGCACTCAATAAAATTGTGCGTTACCGTCTCAAACCACTCGGCAAATTTAAGAGTAGCTGTGCTCAGTCTACCTTTTATATCGAACCACTCGAAGAAGATTTGGACATGGACGAGGCATATCGCCGCGTTTCTACCATCTTTGGCTTTGCCGCGCTCAGCCGCAGCGTTGTCTGTGACAAAGATTTTGATGTCATCTGCCAAACCGCAGAGGATTACCTTGGCGCAACCCTCAATACCGTGAAAACCTTTAAGGTAGAGGCAAGGCGTGCGGACAAGCGCTACCCCATGGATAGCATGGCACTCATGCGGGAACTTGGCGGCTATCTACTCTCAAAGCACCCACATTTAAAGGTGGATGTCCGCAATCCAGAGTTCAAGGTCATTGTCGAAATCCGTGACCAAGGCGCCTATGTCCATGGTCCCAAAACCCCAGGACAGGGCGGCATGCCAGTCGGCACCAGTGGCCGTGCACTCAGTATGCTTTCGGGCGGCATTGATAGTCCAGTCGCCGCTTATCGTATGGCGCGCCGTGGGCTTGCCTTGCATCACGTCCACTTTGCCTCGCCCCCTTACACCTCGGAGCGTGCGACCCTCAAGGTCAAGGCGCTTGCCCAAATTATCAGCCCTTATACCGGTGGCTGCACCCTCTATGTGGTGCCCTATACAAAGCCACAGGAATATATCCGCGACCATGCGCCCAGTGTCCTGTTTACCGTGCTGATGCGCCGCAGTATGATGCGCATTGCCAATATCATCGCTGAGCGGATGCACTGTGATGCCCTTATCACTGGCGAAAGCCTTGCGCAGGTGGCAAGCCAGACGGTGCGCGCCATCCAGTGCACCGACCAAGCACAGGATTTGCCCGTGCTGCGCCCACTGATTGGCTCAGATAAAACCGAAATCATTGAAACTGCCCGCAAAATCGGCAGCTTTGAAACCAGTATCCTGCCTTATGAGGATTGCTGCACCATCTTTACCCCACCGCACCCCAAAATCAACCCAAGCCTAGAGGAAATCCTAGAGGCAGAGGCGGGCATGCCAGAGCTTGCTGCCCTAGAAGCCATTGCCGCAGAGGAAGTAGACCCTGTGCGCATTCATCTGGGCGATGAAATTGCGGCATTCTAAATTGCCAATCAAATAAGGGTGTGGCGCAAAAAATGCGTGCGGGGTTCGCTTATGCACGCTGGCAAGGTGCGCACCACACAAACGAAAGGAAAGCATCATGACCGCTGAATTAATCTGTGTGGGCACAGAGCTATTGCTTGGCAATATCCTCAACACCAATGCCCAGTTTTTGAGCCGTGAACTTGCGGATTTGGGCATTAACGTCCTGCGCCAAAGCGTGATTGGGGATAACCCCGCGCGGCTAGAGGAATGGGTCAACGATGCAAAATCACGTTGCGATATTTTGATTTTCACGGGCGGGCTAGGTCCCACTGCGGATGATTTAACCAAAGAAACGGTTGCTCGCTGCTATGGCGATACCCTCGTATTTGATGAAGTGGAATGGCAGAAAATCACCGCGTTTTTTGAGAAAATTCAGCGCCCGCTCACCCCCAACAACCGCAAACAGGCGATGGTGCCTAGCCTTGGCGAAAAGGTCATTAACAACTGGGGCACTGCCCCGGGTGCGTGGTTTGCCCAGGATGGCAAGTATGCAGTGCTGATGCCGGGTGTCCCGCGGGAGATGAAATCCATGTGGCAAGAGGGGGTAAAACCTAAGCTGCTTGCCATGCAAAATGCTTGCCTGACCTCCAAAACCTTGCGGGTGATTGGCGGCGAAAGCTGGCTAGAATATAGCGTGCGGGATTTGCTAGAGAGCGAAAACCCCACCGCTGCCATCTATTGCAAAACAGGCGAGTGCGAAATCCGCATTACCGCCCGCGCCGAAAGCGCGGAAAAAGGCGAAGAACTTTGTGCGGAATATGCCAAAAAGTTCTATGATGTGCTAGGCGAGGCGGTGTATGATGTAGATGTACCGGGCATTGAAACCACCCTTGTGCGGCTGCTCACCGCGCAGGGTAAAACTGCCGCCACTGCTGAAAGCTGCACAGGGGGCTTGGTGGCACAGCGCATCACCGATGTTGCGGGCGCAAGTGCCGTCTTTGAGGCGGGCTATGTCACCTATGCTTGCGCACAAAAAATCAAAATGCTCGGGGTGTCGCCCCTTGTGATGGAGCAGTATCACGTGGTGTCTGCCCCAGTCGCTGCCCAGATGGCGGTGGGCGCATTACAAGCTGCGGGTGCGGATTATGCCGTTGCCACCACTGGGCTTGCAGGTCCCGGCGGGGGCGATGAGATCCGCCCAGTTGGCACGGTTTACCTTGCCGTGGCAAGCAAAGAGAGTGACAGCGTTTGGGTGGGGCGCCTTGTGGTGGGCAATGCCAACCGCACTGGTATCCGCCAACGCGCAAGCCATGCCGCCCTTGCCTTCTTATTGCGCAAGGCGCAGGGGCTCAGCACAGATGCCGTTGGGCTCAGCAGCGTATATGAACTAGCAAAAGGCGATATCATGGGGGATGGCAGCGATGCGTTGCAGGGGATGAATGAACAGTTCGTGCATCCTTGATGAAAAAAGTAAAGGAGAAGAAGCGATGGATCAGTTACCAGAAAATATGCGGGTTTTGCGTCTGTTTGGTGCAGAGCAAAGTGCGCTCGATGCACTGCTTTCTAGTGCAGAGCAGAGTAAGGGCATTCACATGGACTGCATGCAGCAGGGCAGCGAAGCGCTGTTGCTGCTTGAGGCAGAAACCCGTTCAGGCAGTGCAACCCTCGCGGTACTGAATGCGTGGCAAGAGCAGGTCGCAGAAAAATGTGGCGCAGCACTGTATGCCAAAGGGGAAGCGACGTTGACCCAAACCATGGTACATGTCTTTACCAAAAAAGGAAAGCTCTTTTCCTGTGTGGATGCCCAGAGCAGTGCCTTGATAGAAAGCAAGCTAGGTGGGATTAAACAGGTGGATGCCATCTATGATTTTGGCGCACACAGCCATGCCCACCCAAAGTTTGGGCGAAAAATCGCCATGGGTAGTAAATTTGCGCAAAAATACCCTGACCAAACCGCACAACAGATTGCGGGTAAGCTCAAGGCGACTTATCAGTATTCGGGGGCGGATTTTGCCCTTGCCATGTTACCGCGTGAGGATGGCTCGCATTTGATTTTGGTGGGCGAAAAAGCGGGCTATTGGTTGCGCTATGTCCCCGCCACAGAGAACGCTGTCCTTTGGGCGGTGGATATCCTGCGCCGCGCCGCCTTAGCGGCAAGCCAAGCGGACGGTACATTGCACCTAGCCTATGGCGCGGCATTGCCCGCCTTTGCCGCCACTACGGACGGTGCGCAGCAGGGTGGTTCACCGCAGGGTGCAGAGGCTGCCGCTACTGCCGCAACCTCCTACACCCCGCAAGAGGATTTGCCCGCACCACAGCCCGCAAACGGCGCAGTGGGCAAGGTGTTCCTTGCCCTTGCCCTGGTGTTGCTTGTTGTCCTCGCGACGGTGGCGGTGCTCTATTCTTACACAGGCGGCGACATTGCCTCGCTCTGGTATAGCAGCGAGTTTACCCGCTTTAGCGTTTCAAGCGCGACATTGGTGTAAAAAATCTGCGCAAACAATATAAAAACAAAAACGCACAGAATATCAGTGATATGTGGTGCCCCTCAAAACGTTCGCGTTCGCGCGAACGGGAAAGGCGGGTCAACATACTGATGTTCTGTGCGTTTTTTTATTTGTAGCGCGTTCTATATCACATTGATACAGGTGTGTTCGTGCAGGCGCACTTGCGCCTTACCCTTCCATTCCTTCGCTGTGATATTCAGTGCAATTGCATTTTTTGTGTTTCTTGCCACTGCCGCAGGGGCATGGCTCGTTCGGACCGATTTTTTTGCTCACACGGATGGGTTGCTGCTTGGGCTTTTCGGGCGCAGGGCGGGCATCGTTTGCCGCATTCGCCTTTGCTTTGGTTGGCGCTGTTGCCGCCGCAAAGCCAGTGCGTGTGATTTTGGGCGCGGATTGGTTCAGGCTTGCCGCGGGTAAATTCACCCGCACGCGAGCATTCAGTAGGGCTTTTACTGTTTCTTCGCGGATGGCATCTACCATCTCGTCAAACATTTCAAAGCCCTCTACGCGGTATTCTACAATGGGGTCGCGCTGTGCATAGCTACGCAGGCGAATGCCTTGGCGCAGCTGATCCATGTTATCAATGTGCTCTACCCATGCGCGGTCAACCTGTTTGAGCAGCAAAAAGCGCTGCACATTGCCAAAAATCTCAGCCCCGCAGGTCGATTCTTTTTCGCTCAGGTTTTGCAGCCCGCGTTCATAAAGCAGGTCAGCGATTGCTTGGCGCTCTAGTCCATCACGCTCTGCAAGGGTGTACTGGAAATCCTCTGCCGTGGTCAGCCAGCCAAGGTAATGGTTGCGCAGGGCGGCAAAATCCCATTCGTCCGTCACATCGCCCGCAAGGAAGAGTGCGCAGGAGCTATCAATGTTTTCGCGCATCATCTGCTGCATATCGCCGCTGATGTCCTCGCCGTTCAGTACCTTTTGGCGCTGCCCATAAATAATGGTGCGCTGCTGATTCATGACGTCATCATAGCGCAGCACGTTTTTGCGCATTTCAAAGTTGCGGCTTTCTAGCTTTTTCTGCGAGCTTTCAATGGTGCCTGTCAGCATGCGGTTTTCAATCGGCATGTCCTCTTCTAGCCCAAGGCTGCCCATGATGTTTTGCACCCGCTCACCACCAAACAGACGCATTAAATCGTCCTCTAGGCTGAGGAAGAAGTGGGAAGCACCGGGGTCGCTCTGGCGCCCCGCGCGTCCGCGTAACTGGTTATCGATACGGCGGGATTCATGGCGCTCTGTACCAATGATAAACAGCCCGCCTGCCGCGCGCACCGCGTCAGCTTCACTGGCAAGGTCTGTTTTAAACTGTGCATGCAGGGTCTCAAAGCGGGCACGTGCCGCCAAAATATTGGCATCGTCCGTGTCGCTATGTCCTGTCGCTTGGCTCAGCAACGCATCCACTGCCTCTGGCGCAACTTCATCGGTTGCCTCAGGCATGAGCAGCTTTTCTGCAAACTGTTCCTTGCGCATTTTGTTCAGTGCAAGGTATTCCGCGTTACCACCCAAGATGATATCGGTGCCGCGCCCTGCCATGTTGGTGGCAATGGTGATGGCGCCTTTTTTGCCTGCCTGCGCAATGATTTCGGCTTCGCGGTCATGGTATTTTGCGTTCAAGATGTTATAATTGCGGGTGTGCTTTGCGAGCATTTTCCCTAAAATTTCGCTCTTTTCTACGCTGACAGTACCCACTAGAACAGGCTGCCCCTTGGCATGGCATTCTAAAATCTGGGCGATGACCGCGCGGTATTTGCTCTCGACCGTCTTATAAATGGTATCGGGATAATCCTTGCGGATGTTGGGGCGGTTGGTAGGCACGGTCACGATGTTCAAACCGTAAATTTCGGTGAACTCTGCCGCTTCGGTGCGGGCGGTGCCCGTCATGCCTGACAGCTTTTGATACAGGCGGAAATAATTCTGGAAGGTGATGGTCGCCATCGTCTTGTTTTCCGAATTGATTTTCACCCCTTCTTTGGCTTCAATTGCTTGGTGCAAGCCGTCGCTATAACGGCGCCCAATCATCAGTCGCCCAGTAAATTCATCTACAATGAAAATTTCGCCGTCTTTTACCACATAGTCTGCATCGCGTACCATCGCGCCGTAGGCATGGATGGATTTTTCGATGTGATGGGTAATGGCAGAGTTTTCGGGGTCACTGAGGTTTTCTAATTTAAAATAGCGCTCTGCTTTTTCAATGCCGCGTGCGGTCAGGGTGCAGCTCTTGTGCTTTTCGTCCACCACATAATCGCCATCTACTTGGTCATCGGTCGAAATTTTGGTTTCAAGCTCTACAAGTACGCTCCGTTTCAAGCTGCGCACAAATTTATCCGCAAGGAGATAGAGCGAGGAAGGATCTTCCCCTGCGCCGCTGATGATTAAAGGGGTGCGGGCTTCATCGACCAAAATCGAGTCCACTTCATCCACGATGGCATAGGCATGCCCGCGCTGCACCATGTCGGATTTTTTCTTGACCATGTTATCACGCAGATAATCAAAGCCAAATTCGTTGTTGGTGCCATAGGTAATATCCGCGCAATAAGCTGCTTTACGTGGTGCGCCCATAATGCCCTGCACCACAAGACCAACGCGCAGCCCAAGCCAGGTATATAGCTTGCCCATCCATTCGCTATCACGCTTGGCAAGGTAATCATTGACGGTGACAACATGCACACCTTCGCCGCTTAGCGCGTTGAGGTAAACTGCAAGGGTCGCCACAAGGGTTTTGCCCTCACCTGTTTGCATTTCTGCAATGCAGCCACGGTGCAGCGCAATGCCGCCAATTACCTGCACGGGGAAGTGTTTCATCCCAAGCACGCGCCAACTTGCCTCGCGGCAAACCGCAAACGCATCGGGTAAAATTGCGTCAAGGGTTTCGCCCTGCGCAAGCCGCTCGCGTAAAATAGGGGTTTGCGCTTGCAGTTCTGCATCTGAATAAGCGGTATACTTGCCCTCAAGGGCGAGCACCGCTTTTTGGACGGGTAATATTTTTTTCATTTCGCGGTCAGAGAAGGTGCCAAATAGCTTTTCGGCAAAGGACATAGTAACATACCTCTAATTATCAAAGTTTTCAAAAAGTGTCAAATGGTGCATTATCGTAAAAACGTCTCGTTTCATAGAAAAATCAGGAAACATCTACCCTATATGATACTACGAAAGGGCAAAGCCTGTCAAATGAAACGGCTCGTTTTGTGGTAACAATTCTGTGAACAAGAAAAAGGGAGAACGCTTGCATCACAAAGTACGTCTCGTGATGAGCAGTTCCCCCTAAAACGATTGGCGCATGCGCCATCGCTTACACGCGTTTTTAGTCAATGCCAAGCAGTGCGGGCAATTCCGCAAGGCTATCAATGATTGTCGCGCCGGTTGCGGTCAGGATTTCACGGCTTTGGTGCCCGCGTGTGCATAAGATACAGCGCACCCCCATCGCAGCGGCAACCTGTGCATCGTGGTCGGTGTCGCCTACCATCACAGCGGAGGCAGGGTCAATGCCGGATTGCGCCATCCACGCAATGCCGCGGGCGGTTTTGCTCTTGGCATAAATATCATCTAGCCCAAGCAGTTCATCAAAGAAATCAGTTAGATTGCGCGCTGCCACCTGTTCCTTTAAAATGTCAGTGGGCGAAGCAGATAGCACAACCTGGGTAATCCCTGCGGCATGAATGGTGTGCAAGGCGTCGCGCCCGCCCGCAGCGACGTGGCAACATGTGCTGCCGGGGATGAAGAGATCAATATATCGCTTGGCGAGGGCTGAAAAGGGATGCTTTTCAAAGTCAAAGCCAACGCGCAGATAGTATTCCTCAATCGGGAAACCGAAAATTGCCTGATAGGCAGCTTTGTCATAGCGGGTGGGATAGTCATGCTCTGCAAGCAAGGTGTTCAAACAGCAGATAGAAAAATCTAAGTCATCTAATAAAGTGCCGTTCCAATCCCATAGTACCAGTGCGGGTTTTTGCATGGTGCAACACTCCTTTCTCATTGCGATTGCAAGGGCAATCGCTTTCGCCTTGCCTTAGGCTCTTTTTTTGCCGAGATAGGCGATAGCAAGGGTATCAGGGCCAGTGTTGGCAGATACCACACCGCCCAGTTTAAAGACGCAGACGGGTTCACACCCAAACTGCTTGCGGCACAGTTTCACAAGGTCATTCACCTGTGCAAGGTCAGTATAACCAACCATGTATTCAAACAAATCGTTCTGGTCAATCTTGGCACTGCACTGTGCAAGCATGGCGGGGATTACTTTGTCATCGCCGCGCACCTTGGTTTCTACCTTAGTTTGCCCATCAATCAAGCTGATAATAGGGCGCAAGCCAAGCAATTCGCCTGCAAAGGCAGCTGCCGCAGAAATGCGTCCGCTCTTTTTCATCTGGCGCAAGCTATAAGGGCCTAGCACGATTTCAACGCGGGCAATCCGGTCAAGGAATTCCTCTCCCACATGGCGCACCTCTGCCCCATTGCGGATTTTACGCGCAAGCTCGCAAACATACCACCCAAAGCACATGGAATAGGTGTGGCTGTCAATGACATGCACCTTTAAGGTGTGCTCAGGGCGTTCTTCGCGTAGTAAATTCTGCCCCATAATGGCATTGTCATGGGTAGAGCTTGCCCCGCGATTGATGGAAATATAGATGACATCGGTATAGCCTGCATCTACATAATCGCAGTATTTTGCACAAAACTCGATGGGGGTGATGGCGGCGGTAGTGGGCACTCCGTCTGCCTTGCGCATCATGTCATAAAACTCAGTTGCGCTAAAACTTTCTCGCTCTACATAATCAACACCGTCTAGTAGGATGTGAAAGTTTAAGATGTCAATGCCGTACTTGTCGGCAAGCTCCTGCGGAATATCGCAAGAAGAATCACAAAGAATTGCAATTTTACTCATGTCTAAGCCTCATTTCCTGTCCATGTATAATTTCGTAAGGTGCCGTGGTCTAGTAATTCGGGGAAATCCCATTGTCTTAATACTTCATACACGCCAATGGCGACTGAATTTGAGAGGTTTAAGCTGCGGCAGTTTTCACGCATTGGCATGCGCACGCAGGCTTTTTCGTTGGCGGCAAGCAATGCTTCGGGCAGCCCTGCATCCTCTCGCCCAAACACCAGATAGCTGTTGTCCGGGTAGGCAACATCGGTATAGCGGTTGGGGGCTTTGGTGGTGAAATAAAAGAATGCGCCACCTTCATTCTTGGCAAAAAAATCGTCTAATCCATCATAGTACGAAATATCCAAATGGTGCCAATAATCAAGCCCCGCGTGTTTGAGCTTTCGGTCATCAATGGCAAATCCCATGGGACCCACCAAATGCAAGCGGCAAGCGGTGCAAGCACAGGTGCGGGCAATGTTGCCGGTGTTTTGCGGGATGCGGGGCTCTACGAGCACAATGTTGAGGGTTTTCTGTGGTGTGGTATCTGGCATGAGTGTGTTTCACTTTCTAAAAATAGAGTGGATGATGTGGACAAGGGCTGTCCGATGGCGCGTAAAGGTCTTGCGGTAGCAGAGCAGACGTGTGTTTCACCGTCAGTGCGCGGCATGATTTTTATGCCGATTTCATGAAATCATTGCGCAAAGGCATAGATTGGATCAAAATCAAGAAAGCGACAGGGTTTTTAGCAATGGTTCAAAACAAACCCCAAAGCGGGTATCTGCTTCTTCTGGTGTGTTTTGGATGGCATTTGCCACAAAAGCGGCAGCGCCTTCGCAGGCAGCGTTGAGTACGTTGCCATGCAACAGTGCACCAAGCAGCACCGCACCAAATAAATCACCTGTGCCGGGGAAACTGCGGGCAAGGCGCCGTTGCTGCACCCAAAAGGCTGTTGTGCCTTGCATGCCTGCGCAGCCAATGTTGTGTGGGGTGGGCACCCCAGTAATCACAAGGTTGCGTCCGGGGCAATCAGCTGCAAGCTGCGCAGCAAGTGCCTGCGCAAGATTGGCATTTTCATCGGTGACGTTCCCTTCGGGGTAGGGTTGCTGTAACAGCAAGTGTGCCTCCGTGAAATTGGGCAATATCAAATCAGCCGTCGCGGCAAGCCCGCGCATTGCCGCAATAAATTCTGGGGTAATGCTGCTGTATGCTTTGCCATGGTCGCCCATCACAGGGTCTACGATTTTATAAGCAGCGGGAAAACGTGCAAACGCTTCTTGGACAAGGGCGATGCCTGCCATCCCGCCGAGATAACCAGTATAGATACAATCAAAGGTGATGCCAAGTGCGGCATACTGTGCAAGGGCTGCACTGCCAAAGGCATCATCCCGACACACCGCAGGCGTGCCAAGCCCACCCGTGTGGGTAGAGAGCACCATAGTGGGCAGCGGCACCGCCTGATACCCCATCGCGCAAAGGGTAGGGGTTATCACCGCAAGGCTACACCGCCCAAAGGCAGAAAGGTCATGGATACAAAGAATTCTTTTTGGTTCGGTGCTGTGTTGCAAGGTGCGTTTCCTCCGTTTAAGAAAATTAGTTAAATATATTGTACCATAAAATAATGAACAAAAAAAGCCGTATAAAGAGATAATTTAGGGAAAGAATAAAAAAAGCAATGATGCTTGCGAAAAACAATCGTATAAAATGCATTGCAAACGCTTTTCCTTATTATAAAAGAGGGCGCGTGGGCATTGCAAGCATATTTTTAGCAGAGATCGCAAGACGCACAGGCAAGAAAGGAGCCTTCTAATGAAAAAACACAAACACACGATGAACAATTCTACCAATGTACTGCTTGGCATGGCAGCGGGCGCAGCGGTCAGCGCGGCGGGCATGTATTATGCCACCCACAACCAAAAGGAAATGAAAAAAATGGCAAAAAAAATTAGCCATACGGCAGAACATGCAATGTCGGGCATTGACAATGTAGTCAGCAATCTTACGCAAAACTTTTAGCAGCGATAAGTGAAAAACACGGCGCGGGAAAGCGCCCGTGTCTGATGGGTGGCGCGTGACAAGCCGCAGGGCGCAGTGCATGGGGCGCAAAGCGTTCTTATGGCATGCCATGCGTGTTTTGCATGACTGCCACGCACATTCACCGGCTGCGCGAAATTTTTTTAGCGTGTGCATTTTCCGCCGCAAACATCTGCGCATTTGCCACTGCAAAAAAAGAGAGAGACCGCGCACAAAGCGCACCCATTGCGGCATGCAGTTGCCGGCAAACGGTGTTGTGCCTTGTGAAGCGGTCTCTGTTTTTTTGTTATGATTTAGGGGCTTTGTTGATGCGGTTTGCAATATTTTGCCTTGGTTGCCGCCCCGCCCCGCAGGTGTCGCTCGGCTTTGTTTTGCGCTAAAATCGCCCGCACCTGCGCCCAAAGTGCAGGGTTCTGCCGCCGCAGGCGGGTGGATACGTCTTTATGTACCGTGCTTTTACTTATCTCAAACGCGCTTGCTGTTTGCCGCACAGTGGCATTGTTTTGTATCATATACTCGGCAAACATCACCGCGCGTTCTTCTGGTAAACCTTTCAAAAGAAAACCCCTCCCCGCAACTTGGTCATTGTCTTACCAATGTATATGTGGGGAAGGGGGTATTTATGTGGTAATGTTATTTGATGCAATGCATTAAAGGGCTTCGTTTGGGCTTTGTGGCAAGATAACCCAATGGCCGCCTCTTTTTGCACCATGGTGTACAATACGCTTTGCCTGTTTTAAAGCGTCAATCTGTTTTCGGAGTTGATGCTCTGTAATCCCTAAGCGCTTTTCTAATTCTTTTTTAGAGATAGTCGATGTTTCAGAAAGTAGTTGTAAAATTTGCAACTGTAACGCTTGATCTTCGGCTGTAGTTTTGGAGTGGTTTTTTAGGGTGGTTTTAGGGTGGCTTTTTAGGGTGACTTTCTCAGAAATCACTGATGTTTCCCCGCCTTTTTTAGGGTGACTTTTTAGGGTGGCTTTGGGGTCGATTGTTTCATTTTCACCCCCAATATCATCCGCTAAGAATTCAGGGCGGGCAAAAATCCGTGCGATAAAGTAGCTTCTATCCGCATCGGTTTCAAATTCTGGCTTTGGCGAACCGTTATTTTCAAGGGCATCCAAAATCTTTTTAAAGCCCGTGTTGCGCCCCTCGGTCAAGTGCAGTTCCTTCAAGAAGTCACCAACACGGCGGTTGCGATAGCGACGGTTCGACACGCGATATTGTTTTAAGCCTTCAAGGGTAATCGAACGGTCGGGGCCAGGGAAACTGACAATTTCAATACGGTCACGTTCTACACGAACCTCAATGGGTTCCCGTTCATCATAGGCGCGGTGGTACACAGCGTTAGAAAGCGCCTCTTCGATGGCTTGGTACGGGTAGTTGAAAAAGCGGTCGGCCTCGGCTTTGTCTGGGTGCTTGACAACCTTTTCGGTGATGATGTTGTTTCGGATAAAGCGCAGTGCATCGCGCAGTTGCTGGTGCAGTGGCCCTTTAAATGTCTGCTCTACAATATGGTCACCACCGAGCCCCTCTGGAACCTGTACCACGTCTAT
>JAWXUQ010000064.1:0-15055 GCA_044426225.1 Faecalibacterium sp.
TCCCATTCTTGTCATGCACCACGCAGCAAACAATTTCGTATTTGCAGATTTATATTCTATGGTATCTAATACTTTTAGATAGAGCTAATATCTTGCGACCCACCCAACCCGGGAGGGTTCAGGAGGGCAGCGCCCGCCCGACTTTATCAATAAGGCAAGCGACCAATTAGTGATGGTGAGGCAAAAAGAGGTGTTTTGGTGCAATCTGGCAAAGGTTGATTAAACAGTGCTGTTTTGATTTTTAGGAGCGTAAAGCCCTACAATATTCCCCCCGTTAAGCGGCGCAGACGGATGCGGCGGGAACTGCAAACAAAACAAGCGCCCGCAACGCGGGGTACTTAGGGGCGAGAAGCCCCTAAGCGCTGCGTCAACCGCATGCGAACGGTTGCGGTTTTGGTTACTTTTGCCGGCAAAAGTAACACCCCGCGCCTTTGGGAGAAGGCAAAAACCACTGCGGCACGCAGCACTGTAAAAAAGGAAAATCCCGAAGTGCCTTTGAAAAAATCACTGCGTATTGGCACGCAAAACCATAAAAGTATAGCAATCATCCAAGCAACCTTGGGAGAAGGCAAAGATATTCGGCACTCAACCACCAAAAAGTAAAGTAAAAAAGCACACCCTCTGATATTACGTCAGAAGATGTGCTTTTTTTAAATTGTATTATTTTGCCGTGTTAATAAAACTCCGCCCATCCCACAGGTAAATTGCACCCGATAGGAAGGTAACAAGGGCGACAAGCCAGCAGAGAATTTGCGAAACAAGCTGTACCAACCCGATTGCGTCCGCAGGGGCAAGGGCGGCGGCAAAGAAATAGAAAATAATGGTGAGCATTTGCAGCACCGTTTTCATCTTGCCCCAGATATTGGCGGCAATCACCTTGCCATCGGGGCTGCTTGCCGCGACCATCCGCAAACCAGACACCGCGAACTCACGCGCGAGGATGATAGACACCACCACAGGCGAGCAGACACCGTCCCGCATCATGTATAAAAAGGCAACGGTGGTGAGCAGCTTATCCGCGAGCGGGTCAAGAAACTTGCCGAAATCGGTGACCATTTTCCATTTGCGCGCAAGGTAGCCATCCAAAAAATCGGTGATGGCTGCCACCGCAAAAACAAGGCATGCCACCAGATACCACGTGCTGTTATACTCCGCCGCGCCATACTGCGTCAGGCTGACAAAAACCATAAACACCGGCACGAGTAACATCCGCAACAGGGTGAGCTTGTTTGGTAAATTCATCTGTTATCCCTCCAATTCGCCGTATAAATCATACAAATCGCTTTCGGTGATACGCACCTGATAAAAAGTGCCAGGCTGCAATACATCTTCGCTTGCCACACAGACGCAACCATCAATTTCAGGGGCATCTGCGGTGCTGCGGCAAAGATACAAGCCGCTTTCTTCGTCAAAATCATCGCAGATAACCTGCAACACTTCGCCTACTTTATCCGCCTGTTTTTGCGCCATGATATTGGTCTGGATTTGCATAATCAAATCGGCGCGGCGCTGTTTTTCGTCCTCTTCGACTTGGTTTGGCATCTCTGCGGCAACGGTGTTTTCCTCTGCGGAATAGGCAAAACAGCCAAGGCGGTCAAATTTGGTTTCCTTGACAAATGCGCACAGCTCTTCAAACTGTGCTTTGCTCTCACCGGGGAACCCCGCAATCAAGGTGGTGCGCAGGGCAATGCCAGGGATTTGCAGGCGCAGACTTTCAATCACGGTTTCAAGGGTTTGACGGTTGGAACGGCGGTTCATCCCCTTCAAAATCTCGGTATTACAGTGCTGAATGGGCAAATCTAAATACCGCACAACCTTTTGGTTGCGGTTGATTGCCGCGATAAATTCAGGCGTAATGCGCTCAGGGTAGGCATAGAGAATGCGAATCCATTCAATCCCCTCAATGGCATTTAAACCATCAAGCAAATCACAAATCGCGCCGGGCTTGTGCCAATCCTCGCCGTAGGCGGTGGGGTCTTGCGCGACGATAATCAGCTCTTTGACCCCTTCGGCGGCAAGCCACTGCGCTTCGGCAAGGCAATCATCAAGCGGGCGGCTATGTAGCGCACCACGAATGAGAGGAATGGCGCAGTAATGGCAGCGGTTGTTGCAGCCCTCTGCGATTTTGAGGTAAGCAAAATGCGGTGGGGTGCCGATGATGCGCTTGCCGCCCACCGGGATATCTTGCTTGGCACCATAGGATTGCACCGCCGCCTCGCCGCCACAAACGCGGGCAACGATGGCATCAATCACGCTGCTCGATGCACAGCCAACCACGGCATCTACTTCCGGGATTTCGGAGGTAATCTGCGCACGGTACCGCTCTGCTAGGCAGCCAGTAACTACTACTTTTAGGTTGGGGTTTGCCTCTTTATAGCTGCAAGCCTCTAGGATATTCTCGATTGCCTCTGCCTTCGCGCTTTCGATAAAGCCACAGGTGTTGACCAAAATCACGTCCGCTTCTTCACGCAGGGCGACGGTTTCGTGCCCCGCACGCAGCAGGGTGTGCACCATGACGTCAAGATCGACTTGGTTTTTGGGGCAGCCGAGGGAAATACATGCAATTTTCATAAAATGGGGGTTCACTTTCTGTTGTTTGATTAAATTCACAAGTCGAATAGGCGGTTTCCTATCCAGAAACCGCCCAATTCGAATTACTTTCTTCTATTTTATCACAGATACGCAGATTAGAAAAGACTTTTTTTATATTCCGCCCTCTGCCGCTGCCACCTGCGCAAGGGCAGTGCGAATCATGCCATAGGAAAACCCACGGCGGGTCAGCGCGGCAATCACCAAATCCTGCCGCCCTGCCTCTAGCTTGCGGGCATAGCGCCGCTCAATCAGGGTCATGGCGGCATTTAATTCAGGGTCAAGCGGTGCTTGCGCGATCATACCACCATACCCTGCACAAGGGACAGCATCCTGTGTGCTGATCGCACCATCTGCGCAATCGCCCTGCACTGCATCCATCTGTCCCTCAAAGACACCAAACGCGCCGCTCTGTGCCTGTTCGGGGTGGTATAACTCGTCTAGCACGGTGGCAATCAAATCGCGGTCTAGCCCTTTTTGTGCAAGGCGCTGGGTGATATCGCGCCGCGACTTATGCGAAAGCAGCAAGCTACGCGCCTTATTGCGGGCATAGCGAGCATCATCTAAATACCCAAGCGCTGCCATGCTTGCCATGGCGGCAGCCGCAGCGGGCTCGGTAAAAAAGCGGCATAGCTTTTGGTATAACTCTTCCATGCCATAATCGCGCTGCGAGAGATACCACACCGCGCGATTACTTGCCTTTTTGGCATCGTCTGATTTTTCCTCTTCTGCGAGATACTTTTTTTGCCATGCCACGGCTTATTCCTCAACCATGATATCAAGCTCGCTCTCCGCTGCGCGCGCCTTAGACGCAGGGGCAGCGGGGGCAGCGGCAGGGGCAGCAACCTTGCTGACACCACCGCGGGCAGGTTTTTTGACTGGGTTTAGCTTATCGGCATTTGCGCGGATTTGCCCTTCGATATCCATGGCGATTTCTGGGTTGTCACGCAGGAAATTTTTGGCATTGTCGCGCCCTTGCCCAAGGCGGATATCGCCATAGCTAAACCAAGCGCCACCTTTTTGGACAATCCCTAATTTCACACCAAGGTCAACAAGCTCGCCCATTTTCGAGATGCCTTCGCCAAACATGATGTCGAATTCAGCCTCTTTGAAAGGGGGTGCCACTTTGTTTTTGACCACCTTGGCGCGGGTGCGGTTACCCATGATAGAACCAGTGGAATCTTTTAAGCCTTCAATGCGGCGCACATCGATACGCACCGAAGAATAATATTTCAGCGCACGACCACCAGTGGTGACCTCTGGGCTGCCATAGACAATGCCCACTTTTTCGCGCAATTGGTTGATAAAGATACATACGGTATTGGTTTTGCCAATGACACCCGTCAATTTACGCAGCGCTTGGCTCATCAAACGCGCCTGCAAACCAACGTGGCTATCCCCCATTTCGCCTTCAATTTCGGCGCGGGGCACCATGGCAGCAACCGAGTCCACGATGATGGCATCAATCGCGCCAGAACGAACCAGTGCCTCACAGATTTCGAGCGCTTGCTCCCCTGTATCGGGCTGACTGACCAAAAGGCTGTTGATATCTACCCCAAGGGCAGCGGCATATTGTGGGTCAAGCGCATGTTCTACGTCAATAAAGGCAACCTCGCCGCCTTTTTTCTGTGCCTCTGCCAAGATATGCAGCGCAAGGGTGGTTTTACCACTGGATTCAGGGCCGTACACCTCAACAATGCGCCCTTTTGGCACACCGCCAAGCCCAAGCGCCATATCCAAGCCAATGCTGCCTGTCGAGATTGCATCCACGCTCATGCTGACGTTATCGCCGAGCTTCATGACGGCACCTTTGCCGAATTGTTTTTCAATCTGGGCAAGGGCAGTGGCAAGGGCTTCTTTGCGGGCATTGGGTGCGACCTGCACAGCAGGTGCAACGGGTGTAGAATTTCTAGCCATGATAGGCTCCTTTCTCTGTGCGTCAATACGCTGGGTCTGATGCCGCAGTCATACACGCAACCGGAGTGCGCAAGCTGCCGAACATTCCTCGTAACAGGTGCGCACAAATCTTTCCCACTTATTATAGCGCATTCTTTTTCAAATTACAACCATTTGTTGTGAAAAAAATCATGTTTTTTGCAATTTAACAACCGCAAGATGTTGTGCGCAAAAAAAGACAGGGGCTTTCCCTGTCTTTTCACGCTTCATTGCGCACCGCAGTGCGCTCACTCCTGCGCGCCGCAGCGCGCAATCACGCATCGGTCATTTTTGCCATAATCTTGGCGGCAAGTCACCTCGTCCCACCCTGCGGCACTCAGCAATGCCATCACATCCGCCGCCTGTGCGCAGCCGATTTCGAGCACCAGAAAACCACCCTGCTTTACCACACGTTTGTAATCCGTGGCAATGGCGCGGTAAAAATCAAGCCCATCTGCCCCTGCCGCAAGCGCCATGGCGGGTTCCTGCGCGACCTCGGGCTGCAACGCGGTCATCTCCTGCGCCGTCAGATAGGGCGGGTTTGATACGAGCAAATCAAAGGCGGCATCGGGCAAGGTGGCGTGATACGCAAACAAATCCCCCTCGACCACATTGAGATAGGGCGACGTCAGCAACGGCTGCCCGCACGCGTCTGGCTTTCGCGCGGCTAGATTTGCACTGGCACTTGCCTGCATCGTTACGCTTGCCGCTGCCCGCTGCTGCGCCGCAATTTCATCTAGGGCATGTTTTGCGTTCTCACGTAGGTAAGGTAGTGCATCCAGGCTTTTTTCAAGCACCGTCACCTGCGCAGTGGGGCAAAACATTTTAATGCCAAGCCCGATGCAGCCGCTGCCACCGCAAAGCTCTAGCACCTGCACAGATGGTACATCTGCCTTAAGCAGAGCCGCTTGGCAGCACTTGGCGGCATATTCCACCACAATTTCGGTATCGGCGCGGGGGCAAAGCACCCCAGAGCCCACCACCAGTTCAAAATTCAAAAAAGGCCACCGCCCCCAGATATATTGCAGCGGCTCACGCGATACACGGCGGGCAGTAATTGCGGCAAGCTGCACTGCCTCTGCCGCACTGAGCACCCGCTCTGGCGGGGCAAGGCGCGCTTGCACCCCTGTGGCAAGCAGCAGCAAATCCGCTGCATCAAAGGCGGCATCGGGGCACTCCGCCGCCTGCAAGGCAGCCTGCACCACGCGGAGCGCCTGTGTAAGCGACAAGCCCGCAGGCAAATCCGCCGCCACGGTATTGGGCAGTGCCGCACCCATGCCAGTGTTCCCTGCGCCGCTTACCATTTGCCGCCCTCTGGTGTTTCGGGCAGCACTGGGGTCATGGCAGCGATGGCAACTTCTATCATGTTATCCTCTGGCTCAAACACGGTGAGGCGCTGCACCCACAGCCCTGGTGCGCGGATGATGCGCGTCAGCAGGTTATCACTGCGCCCGCACCATTTTAATAATTCATAGCTAATGCCCATCACAAGGGGCAACAGCAGCAGCTTATACACCACACGCAGTGCGACATTCCCCCATGGCAATACACTGTACAAAAAGACGCTGACAATCACCACCAAAATCAGAAAGCTAGTGCCACAGCGAGGGTGAAAGCGGGAATGTTTGCGGACATTTTCGATGGTGAGTGCCTCGCCCGCCTCATAGCAGGCAATGCTTTTATGCTCTGCGCCGTGATATTCAAACATACGGCGAACATCTTTCATCTTGCTGCATGCCCAAAGGTAAGTAACGAAAATACTCACCTTAAACAGTGCCTCTAAGCAGACCAGTGGCCACCGCGATAGGGCGACAAATTTGCTGATAAACCCAACAATCACCGTGGGTAGCACCGTGAAGAGGACAATAGCAAGCAGCCCACCGAGCACCGCCGCAAGCCCAAGGAAAAAGTTTTCTGCTTTTTCGCCAAATTTTTCGCCAATCCATTTTTCAAAGGCGGTTTCTTCCTCTTCAAATGCTTCGCCCATGCTGATTTCAGCTGAATACATGAGGTAGTGATAGCCCTTGAGCATATTTTCAATCATGGCACAAGCGCCCCGCACAAGAGGGATTTTTTGCCAAAAATAGTGACCTGTGGGCTCCTCTTTGGTTTCGATGGTGCCATCTGGCTTACGCACCGCACAGCAAATTTTTTCTGGACCGCGCATCATGATGCCTTCCATGAGAGCTTGCCCGCCCACACTTGTTTTAAATCGTTCTGTCCCCATTGCTTGGTTTCTCCTTTTTGCGGCGGTTGCCGTTTGTTTGGGTGAAGGCGCAACGCTTGCCGCGTTAATTGCTCTGATACAGTGGCAGCCCTAGCGTCACCACAGTGCCTTTGCCAAGGGTGCTTTTGATATCAATGCTGCCCTCGAGCGCCGTCATGATTTCTTCTACTAGGGCAAGCCCAATCCCGCTGCCACGCACAGCATTTTTGCCCTTGAAAAATTTAGCCTTGACCAAATTGAGTTCGTCTGGCGAAATGCCCTTGCCTTGGTCGATGATTTCAATAAAGGCCTTTTTGTTGCCCTGCCAGATATTAACGGTTAATTTGCCGCCATAGACGGAATATTTGATGGCATTGTCAATCAAATTGATAAACACCTGCCGCAAACGCGCAGGGTCTGCCATGACAACAATCGCCTGCTCTGGCTCTTGGTAGTGCAGCTGCAAGCCCTCGTTATGAATACGTGCCTCGGCAAAGAGCACCGCATCGGTAAGCTCTGCCACTAAATCAAGCCGTTCTCGCTGAATTTTAAAGTTCCCCGCTTGCAAGCGAGAGAAATCAAGCAATTCCTCCACCATAGCATATAGGCGGTCGGTTTCAGAGTCGATAATCACAAGCCCTTTGCGATAATTTTCATCCGCAGGGTCTGCGATGGTTTGAATGGTTTCGAGCCACCCTTTAATGCTCGTAAGCGGCGTGCGCAGCTCATGCGATACCGAGCTGATAAATTCCGTTTTCATCTGCTCTGTTTCAGCAAGCCCGCTTGCCATGTGGTTGATACTGATACACAGGCGGTTAATCTCGTTGCGGGTATCCTCTGTTTGGGGCAGGCGACTTTGCAAATCCCCCCGCGCAATTTCGGTGGCGACTGCCTCAATTTGTTTGAGTGGTTGGACAATGCCACGGACAAAATACAGCCCCGACCCAACTGAAATGGCAAGGATAATCAGCGCAATGCCCGCGCTAAAGCCCCAGATATCATAGAGGGTTTCATCCACAAGGGACAGGCTCGTGACAAAGCGCACTGCCGCGATATCATTCGCGGCAAAGGGCACAAACACACAAACCGACATCACCCGCTCACCCGCTTCGGTGTAATAGGTTGCCTCGCCTTCGCCCTCTGTCTGCGCAATGGTAAAATCTTCGTCTGTGGTAATGCTCTGCGCGGCGGTGCCACTAGAGGTAGAAAGCACCTCACCATCATAGCCGAGCAGCATGAATTCGTATTGGTCTTTGGCAGAAAACTGCTCTACCATCCGCTGCAAGGCAAGCCCGCGCAGGTTCGCCGTTTCTTCGTCTGTCTGCCCAGTATACATTTCTACCTGTGCAAACATGGCAGAATACTGGTTGGTAATGCTTTGCTCTGCCCCACCGTAATAGGCAAGGGCGGTGGCAAAGACAAAAAATGCCTCAAAGGTCAGCAGTAAAACAACCGTAAAAGCAAGGTTGCCAAACACCCAACGTCTGGTGATACTGTTTTTCATTTTCATCGTGTGGCAACCTCCTTTCTGAGCGCACTGCGGTGCGCAATGAAGCGTGAAGAATGAAAATCAATTCCAACGATATCCATAACCCCAAACGGTTAAGATATGCTTGGGGTTTGAGGGTTCTTCCTCAATTTTCATCCGCAAGCGGCGAATGTTCACATCCACAATTTTGACATCGCCATAGTAATTTTCGCCCCACACCCCTTTTAGGATGCGCTCGCGCACAAGGGCAACCCCAGGATTTTGGAAAAACAGTTCCATAATTTGGAATTCCACCTGGGTCAAATCAATTTGCTGCCCATTTTTGAGTAGCATGCGGCTGTTTTCATCGAGGCAAAAATCACCCGAAATCAGTTTTGCTGCAACGGGCTCTTCTGTCTGTTCGGCGCGGTTTACACGGCGACACAGCGCACTGACCCGCGCAAGCAATTCGCTGACGCTAAAGGGTTTTGTCATATAATCATCTGCGCCAATCGAAAGCCCTCTGATTTTGTCTGCCTCTTGGCTTTTGGCACTTAAAATAATAATCCCGATGGCATTGTCTTTTGTGCGGATGCCCTCGCACAGAGAAAACCCATTCATCCCCGGCAACATGACATCTAAAATGGCGGCATCGCAAGGGGCACTGCTTGCAAGTAGCGCAAGCGCTTGCTCTGCACTTTCTGCCTCTAGCACCTCAAAGTTTGCCATGCGCAGGTTGAGCGCAATCATCTCGCGGATGCTGCGTTCATCTTCTACTACCAAAACACGTTTCATCAAATACCTCCTATTTGTCTGCGGAATGACACCTTCTTGCCCAAACAAAGCAAGGCAGTGTGCCCAAAACCAACTTCAGCATTCTTTTGCGTCGAACACACATACCACCCGAGCTCCTGTGCTGTTTTTATAATAAATAGACAGCTTTCGAAAGGATATATGCACTTAAAAAGTCACTCGCTTCTTCCCCGATTTTCACCTGGATTTGCTTAGATGCCACCGTGCCAATCTGGTGCCAATCTGACTCCACTTGGTCAAAGTTTACCACCCGCAAGGTAAAGTATAATACATCCCCTGCAAGGTTACGCACCTCAACCTCGCCTTCGTTCTCGCCATCAATCAGCAACAAATTGCCCCTGACTTCCTCTGGCAGGGCGAGATAATAATTATATTCATCATCAAAGATACCAAAGCTCGTCAGTGAGCTATACGTGGTGTAATCCATCCATCCAATCATGGTAATGGGGCTACCAAGCACGTTGTTCACCACCCCTGCATCGGTGGCATATTGCACAGGCACCTCTACCGCGCCATCGCCATCGATGTCATAGCTAATGAGGTTTGCACTGTATCGCTTGGAGTCGGCATATAAATCTTGGCTGCTTGCAAGGCTAGGGCATTCAAAGGTACCACTCGCAGCATTATACCAAAGCATTTCACTGACTACGGTGGTCTGCCCTTCCCCCACAAAGCCATCAATCACAAGGTATCGGCGGCTTGCACCAACCGCACTGGTGGAAATATTGAGGTAACTGGTAAATGGTTCCTCATTAAAGCTAGGAATCAGCGTCTGGGTAAAACCATCTGCGCTATATGTCAGCAATTCCATCTGGACAGCACCCGTATCGTTGCTTGAAATCAAAATCATATCATCCGTGCCATTGCCAGTGATATCCTCAATCAAATATTGGCTGCATGGCTGTTGGAACACCGTGTTCAGCCACCCATCTTGATAGGCATATACCGCGAGATACTGCGCGCCCTGTGCCTGGAAGGTTGCAACAATCTGCTGTGCCTGCCCCGATTGCAGCGAGGCAAATTCCATTGAAATGACCGTATCACTGAGCCCGTTTGCGGTGCCCACAACCTGCCATTCTGCGTTTTCATCTTGCTTTAATATGCCTACAAGCACCATGCTGCTGTCCTCAAGGGTAAAGAGCACCACGGCATCCTGCGCCCCATCGCCATCCCAATCCCCCAAAGCAAAGGGGGATAGCAGCGTACCCTCTGTTGGGTATTTCAGCTGCACCGTGCTATCAAAACGGTTCATCAAGGCGGTTTGGATGTCACTGTAATCGCGCGAGAGCACCGGTGCACGCAGTAAATCCTCTACGTCTGGGGTGGTGATTGAGCAGCCACTGCACCCTAGCACAAGCGCGCCAAGGCAGGCAAAGAGTATGAAATTCATCTTAACTCGCATGGTGCGCCCCCTTTCTTTTTTCCGATAAAATGCACAATATATATTGTATCAGTATACCATGAAATTGTGAAATTTCCAACCAAAAACAGAAAAAGGGCAGCGCCATGCTAGCGCTGCCCTTCGGCTTATCTTTTATTGATAGGTATCTTGTGCTTTGCTGACGGCTGCTTTGTGTAGCCCGATTGCACTAAACACAATGGCGGTAACCGAAACGGCAAGTCCGATGACCCCTAAAATTAGCCCTGTGAGACGGAATGCGAACCCTTTTACTTGACGTAGCATAAGATTTTCCTCCTTAAAATGGTGTTGGTGTTGGCGATTGCAAAATGTAATCGCAGTGAAGCGTGAAAAGTTGCGGTGTTTTTCTAACGAAAAACGAATTTCAAATGAAAAACACTGCGCTTACTTCTTGCTTATTCTTTTGCTTTGAAAACAATCAGCTTACTTCTTGCTTATTCTTTTGCTTTAAAAACAATTAGCTTACTTAAAATATAGTTTAACACAACTACCACTATATTCGCAAGTATTTTCACACCAATGCCCCAAATGCCAAGATAATCTGCCGGCACGAACAACTCGCCTAGCACCGTGCCGCAACCATACATAATTGCGGCATCTGCCACCAAAGTGCCAATGCGACAACCGACAAACTGCAAAAACTCTTTGCGCGCTGCCGCACCTTGCGTTTTGCTTTGGAATACAAAGGCGCGATTGGTAAAATAAGCAAACAAAATACAGATGACATTATCAATGACATTGCCAATGCCGTTGGCAAATGCATAGCCAAAGCAAAGGTTAAACAGGGTGTAAATGACAATATTCAGCGCAGTGGCAAGCACCCCGAAAAAGAGATAGCGGATGACTTCCTCATGTTTTTTAAAGAGGGCAGTACCCATTGCAATAATTTTCTTCATAATCTTCCAATCCTTTTTTCTTTTATCATACCATAAAACAGCCAAAAAAAACAGCCCCACACCAAAATGGTGCAGGGCTGTGAAAAGCTAGATTGCAATTAAGATTATTCTTCGGTTGCTTCTACTTCTTCTTCTACTTCTTCCGTAGCGTCTACTTCAGGTAGAAGAGCTTTCATCGAAAGGCTGATGCGTTTTTTGTCAAAATCAACATCAAGGAGCTTAACGCTAACCATGGTGCCAACGCTGAGTACATCAGATACCTTTTCTACGCGGTCGTTGCTGATTTCGCTGATGTGAACAAGACCGTCAACACCAGGAAGAATGCGAACGAATGCGCCGAATTTGGTAAGCGAAACAACTGGTGCTTCGAAGGTGCTGCCCATTGGGTAGTCGTTACGAAGCTGTTCCCAAGGGTTGTCCTCGGTCTTTTTGTAGCCAAGAGAAACCTTGTGGTTGTCTGCGTCAATGTCTTTTACGTAAACTTCGATGGTATCGCCAACCGAAACAACCTCAGAAGGATGTTTGATGCGGTTCCAAGAAAGTTCGCTAATGTGGCAAAGACCATCTACACCGCCAATGTCAACGAATGCGCCGTAAGAAGTAAGGCTCTTAACGGTACCTTCATATTTTTTGCCGATTTCAACTTCAGTCCAGAATTCGTCACGTTTTGCTTTGTTTGCTTCTGCAGTTACTTTGTTGATGCTACCAACGATCTTGCGACCGGAGCATTCAGTAACAACAAGCTGAACGTGTTTGCCAACAAGCTGGGTGTAATCTTCATCACGACGCATAGTCGCCTGAGAACGAGGAATAAATACCTTTACGCCCTTAACGGTGACAACTACGCCACCCTTGTTGAACTCGGTAACATCGCCTTCGACGATTTCACCATTTTCGGATGCTTTCGAGATTTCTTCAAGACCTTTGCGAGAAGCGAGTTTTCTACGCGAAAGTTGAATGACACCGTCTTGGTCCATGACCTTTTCGACGATTAAGTCAATCTCATCGCCGACCTTTACAAGGTCTTCGATTTTGGCAGAAGAGTCGTCGGTAAGCTCGCTGAACTTTACAAAGCCAGTCTGCTTTACGCCTACGTCTACCTGGATCTCGTTGCTCGAGATGCTGGTGATAATACCTTTTACGATACTACCGCTGTGGATTCGTTTTTCTTCGGATGCATTAAGCATCTCTTCAAAACTCATGTTGTCGTTGATTTCTGTCATACTGTTAAGTACCTCCTCAATAATAGACGATGGCGTTGAAGCCCCAGCTGTCACGCCCGCCGTTTTTACATTCGCTAGCCATTCGCGTTGAATCTCGCTCGCTGTTTCAACCGATACGGCGCGCGTATGCTTAGCGGCGACCTGCAATAGCTTTTGGGTATTGGAAGAATGATGACCGCCAATGATGACCATAAAGTCACATTTACGGCTGAGGTCTTCCGCTTCCCGTTGCCTCGCCCACGTCGCACTACATATTGTATCAAAAATTTTTGCGTTTGTATAGGCTTTTTTTACAAACTCAGAACATTCTATCCATTTTGTTACTTGAAATGTGGTTTGCGCAACCAAAATTATGCTTTTTGACGCATTTTCTTCTCTATTCCACGCTTTTAGTGCTTCTAAATTTTCAAAAACAAAAACTTCGCCATGGGTATGCCCAACAATCCCTTCTACTTCGGGGTGCTTTTCATCCCCTGCTACGAGCAGCACCGCGCCCTCGCACTCGGCTTGTTTTGCAATTTTATGAATTTTTGCCACAAAGGGGCAAGTCGCATCGTGGCTGCGCATGCCGCGCACCGCGATTTCATCATAGATGCTTTGTGGCACCCCGTGGCTGCGCACCACTACCTCATACCCTGCGGGCACTTCGTCTAGGGTGTTTGCCACCACCGCGCCTTTTGCCTGCATGGCAGAAACCGCCTGTGGGTTATGAATAAGCGGTCCGAGCGTTGCAACCTTGTGCCCCTGGTCTAACAGGTTATGTGTCAGTGTAACCGCGCGGTCAACCCCAAAACAAAAGCCCGCTGTTTTTGCCCTAATTACTTGCATAGTGTTCCCCAATCAATGAAATTTATTCTTTTGGTATAATTCTTCCCACGCAGCAAGGAAACGCGCCTTGTTTTCCTTCAGCTGATTGCGGTCACGTTTTTCACCCTTTTGGGCAAAGGCTTCCGCCGGAATAGGCTGCCCATAGCAGACCCGCACGCGGCAAAATAGCTTCATCGACCCATCTGGCGTATCGTAGATAATGCGGCAAGGCACAACGTCCACCCCCGCCTGGGCTGCGACCACGAACAAGCCACTTTTGAGCGGCAAGACCTCGCCTGTTTTGCTGCGGGTGCCCTCAGGGAACATCAGCAACCCTTTGCCGCCCTTCATTTCCTCTACCGTGCGGGCAATGGTATCTAAATCATCCCGCCCTTTTTTGACGGGCACGCAGCCAATCTGATACAAAAACCAACGCAACGCTGCCTTGCCATCAAACAATTCGCCTTTTGAAAAAACACGCATTTGATGCCACCAATCCTTGCAGATTACCACAAACACAGGGTCAATGGCAGACAGGTGATTGGGCGCAAGGATATACCCGCGCCCCTTGATGAGGTTTTCTTTGCCAATGCATTTGACCCGAAAGCCAATGCGAAAGACAATCCATGCCAAAACAACGACGATATAATAAACCATGTTTTTTATTCCTTACTTTTTTTACAAGATGTTTGCTTTTTCCACAATCACCGCTTTCATCGCGGCAAAACTTTGCTCAAAATCCAGTTCTGAAGTATCGACAAGGACGGCATCCTCCGCCTGTTTGAGCGGCGCAATCGCGCGGTGGGTGTCTTGATGATCGCGCTGCTCAATATCTGCTAGGACAGTAGCATACTCGGTCTGCACACCCTTTTGCTCCAGTTCAAGCAAGCGGCGGCTTGCGCGGGCGCTACTGCTTGCAGTCAAGAAGATTTTCACGGTGGCATTTGGTAAAATAACGGTGCCGATATCCCGACCATCCATCAGCACGTTTTGGGTTTTTGCCATATCGCGCTGCAAATCAAGCAAGAAGGTGCGCACTGCCGCGTGGGCAGACACTGCCGATGCCGCCATGCCGATTTCCTCCGCGCGGATGGCGGTGCTGACGTTTTCGTCATTCAAATAAATTTGCTGTGTGCCATTTTCACTGGCAAGGCGCAGCGTGATAGCGGGCAGGCAGCCCTCGACCGCCGCCGCATCCTTGGGGCTTTTGCCGCAGCGCACTGCGTACAGGCCAATGGCACGATACATCGCGCCGGTATCGACATAGATGTAATTTAGTTCTTTGGCAAGGCGCTTTGCTAGGGTGGATTTGCCTGCCCCGGAAGGGCCATCGATTGCAATTGAAATCATGGTGTTCTCCTTAATATAGTAACTTTTTTGACAATTGGGGACAATTGGGGACAATTGGGGACGTTCCTTTTTTGTCAACTTTTCTTTTTGGTTTTTGCTTTCGCGAATGATATTCTTTTTGTTACGTTGCGGGTTTTGGTTTTCTTTTTGTTGTTTGACTGCCGATGCGCAGTGATTTTTTTAAACGCACTGCGGGATTTTTCTTTTCTTTTTGGTTTTCGACTGCCGAATATCTTTGCCTTTTCCCAAAGGCGCGGGGTGTTACTTTTGCCGGCAAAAGTAACCAAAACCGCAACCGTTCGCATGCGGTTGACGCAGCGCTTAGGGGCTTCTCGCCCCTAAGTACCC
>JAWXUQ010000008.1:0-55714 GCA_044426225.1 Faecalibacterium sp.
GGTTATTTTGGTCTTTGTGCGTTCACCAAGATAAAAACTGTGGATTTTCCGAAAAAATCATAGAAACGCAAAATGAAACGGGCAAAACCTCAGTTATTAGAGGTTGCCTGTTATAATATGAATTAAGAAAAATAAGAATGAGTTGCATGATTAAGATTACAAGGAAGGCGGGTGGTTAATTTGACTTCAGCGATAAAAAGAGCTTTGAATCTAGGCAAAACGACGCAATATCTGTTTTGCATCTTTGTTGTGTTTGCGCTTATTATTTGGGGCTGCACCTCGCCTAGCGTGACCTCTGCGGTGGATGCTTATCAAACGACGCTGTTTCACCAAGGGTGGAGCCAGCAAATTGGTGATGACAGCATTGTCCTTGCTGATATCCAAGATTATATCGCAGTAGAAGAGGGTGAGTCGCTCGTCTTTACCTGTACCTTGCCTGAGATAGACGATGATATATCGGTTTTGTTTTATGCCGTCGACAAAGAGGTTGTGTGCTATGTCGATGGTGTGCTGATGCAAAACTATATCATGCAAGACGGCTTTACCCTGTTCAAAACCCCGGGCAGCGTGTGGATTCAAATTGATTTAGACAGCAGCATGAGTGGCAAACCCTGCACCCTTGTTTTCAATTCCCCACTGGGGCGATACGAGACATTATGTGATATTTATTTTGTGGGATGTGAATATATAGATACCGTGCGGTTTACCTATCTGTGGCCTACCATGCTTTCGGTGGTTGGTATTGTATTTGTTTGGCTGATTATTACCTTTATGGGGATTATAGAGCAGCAAACGCATCGCAAACGATACTTATTTGCGATTGCACAATATTTCTTGGTGGTGCTACTGTGGTTGTTGGCAGAATGTAATGCCTATGATATTGTGTTTTCGCGTCCGATTATATCGTATCTATTGAGTGAGGCCTTTAAACGCATGCTGCCCTTGGCACTGTTACACCTTGCCGAAGAGAGCACCAATCGATATTGGCACCTAAAGCTATTCCGCTCGATTCGCGTTTTGGCATGGCTTAATTTAATCGTGCCGTTTGCGCTGACCTTTACGCTTGGCATTTCGCTGCTTGAAACAGCCGTGCTACACTGCGTGGTAACGATCATCATTCACATTACGTTGCTATTTATTATTGGACAAAAAGCACACCATTTAAAAACGCTAAACTACGAAGAATATCCAAGCCTTGCGGTACCCATTCTGATTGTTGGCAGTGGGGTCGATAATGTCATCTTATGTTCAAATTGGTCGTATCACCCATTTGTGGGGGTGTTGACAACGTTCTCTGCGATTGTATTTTCGGTTGCCGCCTTACTTGTGCTAGCCTATATCAACACGCAGATTGCGAAAGAAAAAGTAGCAATAGAAGCCATTTGCCGTGACTTAGAAAACGGCAGCCTTGTGAAACAATTAGAGGCGCATTTTATTTTCAATGTGCTGAACACCATTAGTTCTTTTTGCAAAACAGACCCGCAAGCGGCAGATGCCGCGATTACAACCTTTGCGAAGTACCTGCGCCAGTATTTGCATTTGGTTGACCAACGTCAGAATATTCCGATGCAGCAAGAACTGGAGTTGGTCACGCATTATTTGCGCATGCAGCAAATGCGATTTGCAGAAAAACTAAACTTTGTGATAGATGCCCCATGCACCGATTTTGAAATCCCACCTTTTGCGGTGCACACTCTTGTCGAAAACGCAGTCGTACATGGCATTGGACGGTGTGGACGTGGCGGCACTGTAAGAATATCTTGTGAATGCGTGGGTAATATAGCACAGGTCATCGTTTCGGACACAGGGGTCGGCTTTGATACCGCCCAACCCGTAAAGGCTACATCCGTTGGCTTATTGAATACAAAACGGCGCTTGAAAATTATGTGTGGTGGTACCATTCAGATAACAAGCAATATTGGCAAGGGGACGATGGCTGTAATAACAATACCACGGGATATGGAATCATCCATGCCTTGTTAATGTGCAAAAATGAACGGTGTCGCTCAGTTGGGTGCAAGCCCAAAAGCGGGGTTGAACACGGCTTCTTTGGGGGTACAAGCAGCTGCTAGACGGTTGCTTAGTCAGCCCACTTATAATCCAGCTCATAAACGAAGTCCGCAGTGTCGCGTGTCATGGCGAAGTAACTGTCATAGTCAGCGGCGGTATCGCCAAACGTCGCGTCGATGTAATACCAATCGCCATCCAGATTTGCGCAGTTGATGGTGTGCCCTTCGCCGTTGAATCGTGCACTACAGCCCACACCATAACATTCAATGCCGGCGGTACGATACATGGCATTGATCAACCCTGCATAACCCATGCAGACACCTTCCCCTGTGGTGAGTGTGGTATAGCCGCTGTAAGGGTTGTCCGTGTTAGAACCATAGACCGTGTTGTCGCAAACCCAGTTGTAAAGGTAGCGAGCCACCACCATATCGCTATCAGTTGATTTCAAGTCGCCAGACTCATAGAATCCTGTCACCAGTTCGTTTACCTGGCTTTGGAAATCTTCAATGGAAGCAGTCACTTCGCTTGCACTGGCATAGGTGTTCTCGTCATGAACTAAATAGAAGGTGAAGGTGGTGTTGTCGCCCTCGGTATAGCTGTACCCGACATAGGAGTAAAAGCTCATTAAATCAATATGTTGTCCCAGTAGATAATCGGCGGCAGCGAGACGACAGTCCACATAATTTGTGTCATCGATTAGTTGGTTGCGGGTATATCCAGTGAAGGTGACGGAAAAAGCCTCCTCTCCAGAGAGGAGCAAATATTGACCGATTTCATAGAAATATTCCCAAGTGAAGCTAGGGGTAGTGGAGGGCACGGTGTATTCTGGGTAGGTATAGGTACACACCACAGGTTCGGCTTCAATGACCGCCGCTTCGGGTTCGTCGGCGGTGTGCTCATCTTCAGGCATGTCCGCAGTGGTTTCATCTTCATAGTCTGACACGGTAGTCTGTGCAGACTCAGATTCACTGGCGACGTCGCTAGCGGGGGTTTCCGCGGCACAGGCCATGGTGGTAAGTAAGGCTGCCGCGAAAGCTAGCGCGCCGAGTTTCACTGATATTTTTTTCATCTTCATTTTTCTCCTAACGATAAGTGCTTCTTTGAAATGATACTGTCCGCTTTCTGCAGACAAGTGGTATTATTATATCATATTGTGCAAGCATTTCATAGTAGCAGGCATCGCAAAACAGGTGCTTTCCAATTGACAAGTTTTTGCTTATGCAAGACCAAGGATAGTGCTACTTAGGATTGCTAAGACAGGGGATGGTTCTACTGTCTTATAATGAATTCATACCTTTGTGTTGACAATTTTAATTGTGTACGCTATACTGTACGTAAAGGAGTGTGATATTATGATTAACACCAATGTAACAAATTTCAGAAAAAATATTTTTGATATGCTAGGTCAAACCATAAAATGGGGCGAACCACTGAACGTAAGCACAAAGGATGGCAATGCCGTTATTTTAAGCGAAGAAGAATATAATGGTTTGATTGAAACTGCGTATGTCAACTCTAATCCTGTGTTGAAAGCTAAAATTGTAGAAGGGCTTTCCACCCCATTAAATGAATGCGTTAGCGAAGATGAGGTGCTTTGGTAGTGTATAAAATTGTCTATACAAAAAAAGCAGTGCAAGATGTACCAAAACTGAAAAGTGCCAATCTTGACAAAAAAGCAAAAATGCTCATTGACGTTTTAAAAGAAAATCCCTATCAAATCCCACCAACGTTTGAAAAGTTACAAGGTGATTTGCAAGGTGCATTTTCCAGAAGAATCAATATCAAGCATCGGTTGGTTTATCAAGTGTACGAAGAAGAAAAGACGGTTAAAATAATTAGTATGTGGTCACATTACGAATTTTGATGGATGGTAGACAATTTCTGAGCTTGACATTTTTTGAAATGAGTGTATGATAAATGAAGTGATCGTGTTGCAGAAACCTGAGAGGCCTGCGACCGGGGAGTCCCTGCGGGGACTCCTTTTTTCTTTTGCCAAGTTTGTGCGTGCTGCGTAAAAGATGTTTTACGAATTAAGTAGAGGAAATAGAAACTGGGGGGTGTAGCCCACTTGGGTGCAAACCCAAAAGGTGGGGCGAACTCGCCTTCTCAGGCATGCCATGCGCGAGCTTGTTGGTACACTTTATTTTACCATTTACATGCCTGTTGTTAGAGTTCAAGAAAAGGGAAGAATGGGATCTCTCCTGTACGGCGCATTCTCGGTCCTTTTGTAACGTTCACTGTACAAACACTTACTGCGTTTTCATTCGTTCATCACAGAACCGTGCCTAAGTGATGCCGCGCATAAGCGCGACACGCGTACTGCGGTACTCGCTCGGCACGAACCTGTTCTTCTCTACATAACAAAGGCTATGCTAAATTCATGCTTCGCGCTGCTCGCATTCATTAAGCAAATGCCTTTTCCCGCGCACTAAAAAATGCCTGATTTCGGCATTTTTCGCCGCTTGCGAGCGGCCGTGCTGTTCGATCCCGTCACTCCAAGCCAAAAAAACAGCCCACACCCTCAGGTGTGGACTGTTTTTTTGGTGGAGATGAGGGGGATCGAACCCCTTACCTCCTGCATGCCATGCAGGCGCTCTCCCAGGTGAGCTACACCCCCAAATTATGTTGCGCAAATTAATTGCTGCTTCAATATAATACCAAACCTGCGGGGGATTGTCAAGTTTTTTGCGCACATTTTTTGCGTACTGTTGTGCACATAAATATCTGCAAAGTAAGATGAAAATACCCATGCCTGTTGTGAACACCAAAGGCATGGGTATCATTTTCTGTTTGGGGGCAGTTGAGGTTTATCGGTGGCGAAGATATTGCTTACACGCGGCGCAGATATTGCACTGAATAGCCAGAAAGCGACAAATTGCCGTCTAAAGAAATGTGTTCACCAGTAATGATGTTTTCAAACTGTCCGCGGAACGCAGCGTTGTAAAAACTTGTTGCACCCTCTACAATGTTCACTGCAACAATCATCTGTTCGCCCTCGTGCTCGCGCAGGAATATAAGCTGCTGATTGCTAATTTGCAAGTTGTGATAGCCGCCATAGCACAGTGCTTTGGAGCCTTGGCGCGCTTGTAACAATGTGGAGAGGTAGGCTGTTAGCTCATTAGGCTTGGGCGCGTCAAAGCAGGGGCGCAGCACCCAGTCGCTCTGGTTGTTTTTATCGCCGAGTTCACCCCATTCGCTACCGTAATAAATGCAGGGTACTCCTGGCATGCCAAGCAGAATGCCATAGGCAAGGGGCAGGGTGTTTTTATCGCGCAGGATGCTTGCAATGCGGGAAACATCGTGATTGTCCACAAAGGTCATCAGGTGCTTGCCACGGTATAGGCTCCACTGTTCGCCCGAAAACTGGCGGTGCAGTGAGTGGGCAATCTCAAATAAATTCTTGTCGTTTAGACTGGAAAATAGCCCTTTGTAGCATTCGTAGTTGGTGCAGCTATGCAGCATTTCATCATTGACAATGCGGTTGTAATCGCCGAACAGCACCTCGCCAATCAAGGCGAACTCTGGCTTCATCCATTGGGTGAAGCTGCGCAAGCGGCGCATAAAGTTGGGGTCTACGCAATAGGCGACATCAAGGCGGATGCCATCGATGTCAAATTGTTCAATCCAACCTTTCACACATTCAATCAAATAATCAGCAACCTCTGGGTTTTGCAAATTAAGTTTGACAAGTTCAAAATGTCCTTCCCATCCCTCGTACCACAGCCCATCGTTATAGTTGCTGTTGCCGTCGAAGCTGATATGAAACCAACCGGCATAGCGCGAGTTTTGGCGGTTTTGCAAAACGTCTTGAAAAGCCCAAAAGCCGCGCCCCACATGGTTGAAAACACCATCTAAAATAATGCGGATACCTGCTGCTTTTAGAGCCTTGCAAACGGCAGAAAAATCCTCGTTGGTGCCAAGGCGCTGATCAATGATGGTATAATCGCGGGTATCATAGCCGTGGCAATCGGATTCAAAAATAGGGTTGAACAGCACCGCGTTTGCGCCAAGGGTTTGCAGGTGTGGCACCCAATCAATCGTCTTTAAAATGGAATGGCTGTCATTGCTGCTACCATCGTTGGTTTGGGCGGCGCCGCAAAACCCAAAGGGATAGATTTGATAAATCGTGCTTTCATATAACCACATGATTGACTCCTTGCTTTGTTGGCGGTGAATGGGCGAAAGAGGGCACTGACGTTATAACAGCGCATGCTTGCCCTATCTGTGCGGCAAACCTAATCAAAAGTATAGGGGGTGTGAGTGGCAAAGTCAAGCAAAAAAACGCTGTCTTTTTTCTAGCATATTGCCTAAGCTAGAAAAAAGAACAGCGGATTTTCGTTGTTTTGCATAAATGCAAATGATGGTTTACAGAATGCGTACCCGAATGACGCAAGGGATATTCGCAAGCTGCGCGGGCAACGCACCGTCAATGCCCCCAGTCACGTCAAGCATGGTGTATGCCATGTCTTTTTTGCTCTTGTTGACCATGTTTTCGATGTTTAGTTTGGATTCTGTGGTCAAAGCGGTAATCTGGCTGATGGCGCCGGGTTCGTTTTTGTGGATGATGCAGATGCGCTTGCCAGCAGCACGTGGTTGCGACACGGCGGGCATATTTACCGAGTTTACGATGTTGCCATTTTTAAGGTAATCAGCAAGCTGATTTGCCGCCATGATGGCACAGTTATCCTCTGCTTCTGGGGTAGAGGCACCAAGATGTGGGGTGCAGATAATGCCTTGTTTGCCAAGCAGCATTTCAGCAGGGAAATCGGTCATATAGGTGCTTACCTTGCCGCTTTCCATGGCATCTAATAACGCATCATTGTTGACAAGCTCGCCGCGCGAATAATTCAAGATTTTCACACCGTCCTTGCAAGCCGCAAGGGTCTGCGCATTGAGGGTGTCTTTGGTGGTGGGTAGATAGGGTACATGTAAGGTCAAATAGTCGCAGACAGGTAACATGTCATTGAGATTAATGCAATGATTGACTGCACCGCTCAAACTCCAAGCAGCTTCGATAGAAATATAGGGGTCATAGCCATACACTTCCATCCCAAGGTTGATGGCATTGTTTGCTACCTTCGCGCCAATCGCGCCAAGCCCGATGACACCGAGCGTTTTGCCTTTGATTTCGTTGCCGACAAATTGTTTTTTTCCTTTTTCCACACTTTTGCTCATGGCGGCATCGCCCGCAAGGGCTTGCGACCAAGCAGCGGCTTCTGGCACGTTGCGGCTGCCTGCAAGCAACATGCCGGTGACAAGCTCGGCCACGGCATTTGAGTTTGCGCCAGGGGTGTTGAACACAACCACACCTTGCTCACTAGCGCGCTCTAGTGGGATGTTGTTCACCCCTGCGCCTGCGCGACCGATGGCAAGCAGATTATCGCCCCAGTCCATGCTGGTCATATCGGCGCTGCGCACCAAAATGCCTTCGGGGTTTTGCCCTTCGGTGGTTACTTCAAAGAGCGTTTTGGGTAGTTTGGCAAGCCCGATGGGGCTGATTGCATTTAAGGTTTGGATGGTAAACATAATATCTCCTCATATTGAATGAAAATTTAGGCGATTGCAAGTGTGGCAATCTGTTTTCAAGTGTGGCAATCTGTTTTACTGGTTTGCTTTGCGGAAATCTTCCATCATCTGCACGAGCTTATCAATGCCTTCTGCGGGCATTGCGTTATAAATGGAAGCACGCATGCCACCTACAAGGCGGTGCCCTTTTAGATTGACAAAGCCGGAAGCAGCTGCCTCAGCACAGAATTTTTTGTCAAGGTCTGCATTGGGCGAGGTGAAGGTCACGTTCATGGTGCTGCGGAATTTGTGTTCCACTGGGTTTGCAAAGAATTCTTGCCCATCTAAATAATCGTATAGCACGGCAGCTTTCTTCTCGTTGATTTCTTGCATTTTGGCTAGCCCACCAATTTCCTGCTCAAGGTATTCGAGTACAAGCCCTGTCATGTAAATGCAGAAAGCGGGTGGCGTGTTGTACATGCTTTCCTTTTCAATTAGGGTGGTGTAGTTCATCATGGTGGGGATGTTGGCATCCGCTTTGCCGAGCAAATCTTCGCGGATAATCGCCATTGCCATGCCGGCGGGAGCAACGTTCTTTTGTACCCCGAAATATAGGCAACCGTAGTCAGTTACATCCATGGGGCGAGATAAAATCATTGAGCTAACATCGGCAACCAAGGGCACATTCTCTACCTTGGGCAGGTCTACAAACTGGCTGCCAAAGATGGTGTTGTTCTGGCAAATGTGGATATAGCTTGCGTCGGGGGTGTAGTCAATCGCATTTACATCTGGGATATAGGTGAAATTTTTATCCTTGCTGCTTGCAATGACCTTGGCATCACCAAATTTAGTGGCTTCTTTCGCAGCAAGCCCAGAAAAGTTACCAGATACGATATAATCAGCTTTGCCAGTGTGCATAAAGTTGAGCGGCACCATGGCAAACTGTTGGGTTGCGCCGCCTTGGAAAAAGCCGATTTTGTAATTGTCGGGAATGTTCATCACGCGGCGCAACGTTGCTTCGGTATCGCCGATGATTTTTTCAAAATAGCTGCTGCGGTGACTCATCTCTAATACGCTCTGCCCAGAGGTGCCATATTCCAATAGCTCTGCCTGTGCTTTTTTCAAAACAGCTTCGGGTAACATGCTAGGGCCTGCGCTGAAATTATAAATACGTGCCATGGTTTTCTCCTTTTTTACCGTGCGCGTTGCACACTTTCCTCAATTTCTTGTTGCAAGTATAACGAAAATACACTGCCTTTGCTAGTAGTGAGTTGCACAAAGATTTGCCACAGACGCAAAGAAGAGGGTGCAACAGTGACAAATGTTTTTGTGTGGAGAACAAAAATAGAGACAAATGTAAAAATATACGAAAAATATAGGAGAATAGCCCTTGCAAAGTCGATAGAATTGCAGTAAACTATAAAAAACAAGTCTTATTTTTACAAATGTAAAATAAAAAAGTAGAAAAGGAGAATGGCGATGTATGGAATTTCGGATAAATGCAAAAAGTTATCCTCCGCAGAAGAACGGGTGATGCTTGCTGTTTGGCAGGCGCGCTCGCCGATTACCCGCAGCGAAATTGCGCGTTATCTGCCCTCGAATGAATGGGCAGATGCCACCTTGCTTAATTTTTTGTATCGGTTGGTGGCAAAAGGTTGGTTGACCCAAGGCAAAGAGGGGAATAAGAACACCTATGTGCCCACCGTCACTCGCCGTGCCTATGGGGTGTATACCATGCGTGAGCGGTTAGACACCGTCTTTGGTGGAGATGTCGCCCTTGCCATGACGGCATTGATTAGCGAAAGCAGCCCGAGCGTCACTGCGTTAGAGCAGGGCAAACGCGTCATAGAAGAAAAACTTGCCATGCTAGAAGATTACGATTGGTATGACCCCTACAATTAAGGGCGGATTGTGGCGATATTCCAGAAGATTGTGGGTGAATTTTAGCCACCCCTTGCGAAAAGGCATTGCATGATTTACACTAAGGAAAAGAGAGGTGGTAAAGTGACGATTTTGCTGTGCTGTCTGTTTTGTCGCACTGCCTGCATTGCATAAGCGAAGGAAAGTGCACCACAGTTCTATGCAATGGCAAGCGTTATCTATCTTAGGTCAATTTGTTGCATCATCCCATTACTGATTATAAAAGGAGCATATCCATGATTCAAAATCCAATTTTACCAGGTTTTAACCCAGACCCTTCTATCTGTCGCGTGGGTGAGGATTATTTCCTTGCCGTTTCTAGCTTTGAGTGGTTTCCAGGTGTGCCTGTTTATCATTCTAAGGATTTAAAGCATTGGCAATTGCGCACCCATATTTTATCGAGTGAGGCGATGATTGACCTGTGCCGTCTGCCCTCAGCAAAAGGTGTCTGGGCGCCTTGCCTTACTTATTGTGCGCAAGAGGGGCTGTTCTATTTAATGTATAGCTGCATGAACAGCATGAATGCCCGTTTTTTTGATGTGGATAATTTCTATGTCACTGCACCTAGCATTGATGGCCCATGGAGTGCGCCTGTCTATATTCACTCCGCAGGGTTTGACCCTTCCATGTTGCATGACGATGACGGTAGGAAATATATCGTCAGCTTAGAGTGGGAGACTCGTGATGGTTACCATAAACCGGGTGAAATTTGTGCGGTAGAATATGACCCTGTCGCTCAGAAAATCATCGGTTACCCACAGCGTATCTGGGGCGGCGGCACCAAGCGTGGTTGCATTGAAGGCCCTCATATTTATAAGCGGGATGGTTACTATTATCTCGTTTGCGCAGAGGGCGGCACTGGTTATGGGCATAGCGTTACTGTTGGGCGCGCAACAAGTCCCTTTGGTCCCTACGAAAACTGTCCACATAACCCAGTCTTAACCGCTACTGCGGATTTTGATGATATGAACGATGATTCCTGCGCAAAGCCTGAGCGGTTTAATTCGGATAGTTATCTGCAAAAAGCGGGACATGGGAGCTTTGTTTTTACCCCTGCGGGCGAATGCTATATGGTGTATCATGCCTCGCGCCCCTTGTTGCCGCATCTGCGCTGCACCCTTGGGCGTGAAACTTGCATTCAAAAGATGGAATGGCCTGCGGGTGGTTGGCCTGCAAAATTTGGCGGCGGTAACCGCGCAGAGGAATATACCGTCGAGGCAACGCTGCCCGCTGTGCCATGGCAACAGCAGCCAAGCAAGCTGACCTTTGATGGTGGTGCCTTACCGATGGGGCTATACGCACCACGCATTGACCCTGCGCGCTTTGCAAGCACGACTGCCCGCAAAGGGTGGTTGCAATTGCGCGGGCAAGAGTCGCTTTCCTCGCTCAATTGTGTCAGCTTGATGGCACATAAACTCACCGCATTAGAAACTACCGTCACCACCAAGGTGTCCTTTGCACCACAGGTTTATCAAGAGTATGCGGGGTTGACGATTTATTATGATAATATGGATTATATCTTGCTTTGCAAAACCTTTGACGCTGCCCTAAATAGTGAGGTAGTGCGATTACTCCGCGTGGAAAATGGCACGTATAGCCAACCAAGTGAAGCGATTGCCATCCCCACGGGCGCAGAGGTTACCATGCGCCTTGTGACGGCAAATAAGGAAATCCAGTTTGCTTTTGCGCTAGAAGATGGCGCGTGGCAGGAAATCGGTGGGAAATTTGATTTATCCACATTATCAGATGAATATTGCAAGGCGGGCGAGTTTACGGGCACCTTTGTCGGTGTTGCCTGCGTGGATGCGATGTTACACCAAAAATGTGCTGATTTCGCATTTCTGGCAATAGAATAACGGAACAAGAACGTGTCGCCTATTAGGTGGCACGTTTTTTCAATGAAATTGTGAAAATTTCTGATTTTGCTAGAAAAAATCGGCAAAATGCAGATAAAGAGAAAAAACAATGGATTGTTGCGCTTTTTTAAAAAATTTGGTATAATGTGGTAAATTATATGTTTTGCTATCGTTCTTTTTGTCGAAGGGAGTGCGCTTGTGCAGCGGATGAAAATGCAATTTTTAATGATTCCCTTTTTGGTGATGCTCGGGCTGGGCTTGTTTGCAATGCCCGCTTTTGCCGAGGGGGAGGTCTATGCAATTCAAGTTGGCACGGTTTACTATGAGGCAAACGCAGACGGTACACAAAAATCAGAAACCGTTGTGGACAAAGATACCGTTACGCATTTGTTTGCAGATGCAAGCGTTACCCAAGTGGGGCGCAAGGATGAAATTTTTAGTGGTTGCACCAGTTTGCAGGTGGTCGATTTAAGTGCTGCCACATCTTTGGTTACCATTTACAGCGAAGCATTTCGAGATTGTGTGAATTTGCATACCGTCGTTTTGCCTGCGAATTTGCAAGAGATTCAATCGGGTGCTTTTCGCGGATGTACTGCATTGACTGCGATTGATTTGAGCCATACCGAAATCACTGAAATAGAAACCTATCTGTTTTATGGTTGTAGCAAACTAACAACGGTTTCGTTTCCCGCAGCGCTTAGTGCGATTGATTATTATTCGTTTTGCTACTGCACAGCATTTCCGCTCACAGATGCGTTAGAGAATACAAGTTTAAAAACCATTGCCAATCATGCGTTTTATGGCTGCACCGCGATTACAAGTGTGGTGTTGCCCGATAGCGTCACTTCGCTTGGGGTGAATGCCTTTGCACAGTGTACTAATTTTGCAACCCTTACCCTTGGTGCAACCCCGCCAACTGCGTATACAAGTACCTTTACTGGCTGCGCGCAGACCAATCTGCTCGGTATTGATAGCGGTGCAATTGCAACCTATAAAGCAGTGAGCGATGGCGATACCACCGATTTATACTGGTATGGGTGGTTGCTTGAAAAATACGATGTTACGAGCCAGCTTAGCCTTTCGGTAGCGAACTGGGAATACTGTGAAAATGGTGTGCCAAGCCCTGTTTTACAAAAAGATAGCACCACCATCACCAGTGATGTGACCTATTTATACGCAACTGCAGAAGATGGCACCTATCAAGCAATTGACAACCTGCCTCATTCTACTGCGGGGGAAATCGCTGTGGGCACCTATTGGTGCAAGGCAGTGTACGATGCCCAGAGTGAGGACGGCACGGCTTTTGCGTCGTTTAGCGTAACGCAAAAGGAAATTGAAGCAACCATCTGGGTAATCGGTATTAAAAAAGAATATGATGGCACCACCGATATTACAGGTGAGCTGCAACCAACGGTCAAGATGGTTGGCGGGTTAACAAATGATATCGTATCGGCAACCGGCGATTTTTATTATCAGGATGCTGCGGTAGGTGATAGCAAAACAATTGTTGCAGAAAACTTAGTGCTAACGGGTGATGATAAAGAAAATTATTACCTAAAAGCAACGGTGGCGAGTGAAGTGGGCGCGGAAATTACAAAAGCGACCATCACCATTCCAGACCCAACCGCTTCGGCGATTGATTATGGCGAAACGTTAGAGCAAAGTATTCTAACCCCAAGTGAGTTGCCCATTGCTGGGCATTGGGAGTGGGTGGATGATACCACACAGCCCTCGGCAAGTGGCTATTTCCCCGCCATTTTTATTCCAGATGATGCTGAACACTATGAAGTTTATGGACCAGTGGATGTATATGTAGTAGTAAATGGCGGGATCGGTGGGAATGTCAGCGGGAATGTCAGCGGGAATGTCAGTGGGAGTGTCGGTGGGCTGAGTGGGCTGAGCAGTGATTTCACGGTTTTTATGTCTAATGCGTCTGCTAGCGCGAGCACGGTGTTCGATACCCCAGAAACAGGGGATAGCACTCATACGGCACGGTATATCCTGTTGATGGTACTCGCTTGCTTTGGCATTGCCGCGAGCATTGTTTGCATCGTTTGGGGCAAGCGTGAAGAGCGCGAAGAAGCACAGTCACATGTCGCGGCACATGCGCGTGCTCGCTATGTGTTTAAGCATTGATTGGTATGAGGTGTTAAGATGCAACGAGTGAAGAAAATTGCGCCTTGGATTACCTTACTCATTAGTGTTCTGGTGCTAATTTATGCGGTGTATAGTTTTGCGACAATTATGCTAGCATTGCAACAAAGCCAGTCGACTTTTACCACCCTTGCGCAAGAGGTGGCTGCCTTGCAAACGGAGCAAGAAGAAGCCACCACTCAAAGCGAGGAAGAGATTATAGCAGTGCCTGTGTACCCGGAGATCGAAAATCTGATTGGATGGGTTTCTATTGCGGACACTGTGGTGGATTATCCCATCATGTATACCCCGCAATCGCCAGAATATTATCTGCATCGTGATTTAGAAGGGGATTATTCCTTTGTAGGCGTGCCTTTTTTAGAGGAAGCGTGCGATATGGATGCAAGCAGCTATCTTATTGTTTACGCGCATAACATGAACAATGGCACCATGTTTGGTAGCTTAGAAAAATATCGAGATGAAACATATTATCAAGAACATTCGTTGGTTATCTGTGATAGCTTGACGGAATATCGCACCTATGAAATTGCGGCGGTGCTCTATCTTGAATTATCGCAAGAGGTGATGGATACATTTTATGCGGTGCCGGAAACAGAGGATGCGTTTGCAAATCTAGTGGCACAAATTGAGGCAAACGCACTCTATGATACTGGTGTTAGCATAGAGGCGGGCGATCAGATATTGGCGCTTTCTACCTGTTCCTCGCGCAAGGATGACGAACGCTTTGTGGTCATTGCTGTGAAAATAGAGGAATGAGCGAATGCACAATGCATTTGGATAAGATGAAATATAAAGCATAAAAAAGCAGCCTATCCCCAAAGGTTAGTGTGAAAACTAACGGTTTTGGGACAGGCTGCTTTTTGTAGATAGTGTAGTTGGTACAAATCTGAATGGGATAATGATAAAACATGCGATGCATTTGTTTTGAAGAGACTGTGCGTTAATGCACAGTGGTATCATCCTCTTGCTCGGCTGTCTCTTGCTCGGTTGCTTGTTGCGCGGCTTGTTCTGCTTCCCATTTGGCGCGAGTGAGTGCAGGGTCAGAGCAATGATGGTCGCAGGAGGCGCAATGCCCTTGGCAACCCTCGCCTTTCCAACCGCCGTTTTTTGCAATGAAGAGGGCGGCAAAAGCAAAGCCGACCGCCATGATAACAACAACGATAATACTCCCTGGTTCCATATAAAAACTCCTTTTTGTGTCATAGCGCTTGCGATGTTTGGTTGCTTGCGCTAGTGTTTGGTGGTGCGATATAATATCGCGGCCGATTTGAGCGGTAGAGTGGTGTTTTTATTAGTATAAATCGCACGGCTCTAAAAGTAAAGTGCGTGTTCTAGGGCGTTTTGCGTTTCGCTAAGGTGTGGCGCACTTTGTGCTAGCGCCACGGCGCGCCAACTGGCAGGGCTTTGCCCTGTTTCGCGTTTGAATACTCTGCACAGATAGTTTGCCCCAGAAAAGCCGCAAAGGCTCGCGATTACTTCAAGGTTATATTCACGGTGCAACAGTAGGCGCTTGACGGCTTCAATGCGGATGGTGGTTAAGTATTTCCCCGGGGATATCCCCATTGCTGCATGGAAGGCGCGCACAAAATGGCTTTTGGAAACACCTAGCTGTTCGCTTAGCTCATCAATGCCGTATAAATGGGCATAGCCTTTTTGCATTTCCTCCACTGCTTCGGCAATCAAGGGGGGCAGGCTTTGCTCGGTTGAGTTGGCATTGGCGATCTCGCATAATAAGGTATAGGCGAGGATACTGTGCGCGCGGCTTTGGCTTGGTGTGTTTTCAGCGAGTTGCTGCAACAGTCCTGCTGCCCCGCGGCAGCTTTCCCCTTTCGCAAATAAGATGTGTTCTTGCAACCCTGCGGCAAATCGATCGGCAAGGCGCCCGCTTAGGCGCACTGCAAGCAGATGGCACGGGCGGGTAGGGCACAGGGTGAAGGGGGCTTGTCCTATTATCAGGGTGCCAGGGTTGCCAACCAGATTTGGTGCGCTAGAAAGGGTGCATTCTCCACTCGATAAAATGCAGACCCACAGCCCTGTGTTTTCAAATGCAAGCGGTGCTTCAAACTGCAAATCAAGGGCTTCGAGTGCGACAATTTCATTCTTCCATTCAAAAATCAATATCTGATACCTCTAATCAATAAAATGCTATATCATATCACAATCTTGTCTGTTATTATAGTATCAACAAAAGCGAACAACGTCAACCCACAAACTATATTAATTGGAGGAAATTTATTATGGCATCTATTCAGTGCAAAAATGTCTACAAAATCTATCCAGGTACCACTGCTCCTGCAGTTACCGATTTCAACCTAGACATCGAAGATAAAGAATTTATCATCTTCGTTGGCCCTTCTGGTTGTGGTAAATCCACCACCCTTCGTATGATCGCTGGTCTTGAAGAAATCTCCAAAGGCGAAATGTACATTGGCGACCGTCTCATCAATGACGTGCCTCCTAAAGATCGTGATATCGCGATGGTATTCCAGAGCTACGCTCTATACCCTCACATGACCGTTTACAAAAACATCGCTTTCGGTCTTGAACTTCGTAAAACTCCTAAAGCAGAAATCGAACAGCGCGTTCGTGAAGCTGCTAAAATCCTAGAAATTGAACATCTACTTGACCGTAAACCAAAAGCTCTTTCTGGTGGTCAGCGTCAGCGTGTTGCTCTTGGTCGTGCAATGGTTCGTAACCCAGCTGTATTCCTACTTGACGAACCCCTATCCAACCTTGATGCTAAACTCCGTACCAGCATGCGTACTGAGATTATCAAACTCCACAAAAAACTAGCTACCACCTTCATCTACGTTACTCATGACCAGACCGAAGCTATGACCATGGGCGACCGTATCGTAGTTATGAAAGACGGTATCGTACAACAGGTTGATACCCCACAGAACCTTTACGATTCTCCTTGCAACATGTTCGTTGCAGGCTTTATCGGCAGCCCTCAGATGAACATGCTTGATGCTACCCTCACCAAAGACGGCGATGTATACACCGTTGAAATGGTTGGCGGCGACAAGTTTGCTCTTCCTACCGCAAAAACTGCAGATGCAGGCCTAGATGCTTATGTTGGCAAAGCAATCAAGATGGGTATCCGTCCTGAAGATATCGATGACAGCGCAGAATTCATGGAAAAACATCCAGAGTGCAAAGTTGATGTTGATGTAGAAGTTTCCGAAATGATGGGTGCTGAAATCTACCTATACTTCGATTACAAAGGCAGCAAGATGATTGCTCGTGTAGCACCTACCTCTAAAGCAAAATCTGGCGCTTCTGTTACCGTTGCATTTGATACCAACAAAGTACACCTATTTGATATCGAATCTGAACTCACCATTCTAAACTAAGAATGTGATAGGTTTCGAAAAATCTAAATAAAATTTAACACCCCCGAAGCACACGCTGCTTCGGGGGTGTTTTTGCGGTGCGCAATATTTTAGTTGTTTTGTAACATTTGTGAGGGGGAAAAGACGATTTTTGCAATTTTAGGAGAAAGGATGTATACTGTTCACTATAAAATAAAGATAATGCGTGTTTTGTGGAATGGTGAGGTAAGGCGAAATGCAGGAAATGATGTTGACAGAGGCAGAAAAGGGCATGCTAAAATGGCAAGCGTTGCGTTGTGTTTTCTTTCCGCGCCGTTGTCCTTTTTGCGACCGTGTGATTGGTTTTTTGCCAGAATGCACTGCATCGTCTTGCTTGCAAGCGCAGCAGGCACAAAAATTGCGCGAAAAAACAATAAATGCAGAAGAGCGTTATTTGGGGGATTTGAGCGGAGCTGCTGCGGTGTATCATTATAAAGGCGCCCCGCGAGATGCTGTGTTACAGATGAAATTTCATAAAATGCGAGCAGCGGGATATACTTTGGGTAATATCATGGCAAAAGAGCTATTTGGGTGTACTTTTTTAAAAAAATATGGTATAGTGATACCAGAAAAAATTGAAACGATTGCGGCATATCAAGTAATCATACCAGTGCCGCCTTCTGATGATTCAAGAGGGTATAATGTGCCCACCCTTTTAGCGCAGCCGATCAGCCGCGCGTTGGGTGTTCCGCTGCAAGCAGATGCGCTTGTGCGGGTGCGCTTCACACAGCGCCAAGCCAGATTGCCCTTTGCAGAACGTTTTGCGAATGTAGCGGGTGCGTTTTCCGCACGTGATGGACTGGATTTAATGGGCAAACAGGTGTTGCTCGTGGATGATGTTATTACCACAGGTGCAACGGTTTCTGCCTGTGCGCAAGCACTATATAAAGCAGGGGCGGAAAGTGTCTTTGCAGTGAGTTTTGCTGTGGCGGATGCGCCAGAAGAATGATAGAAAACAAGAGAATAGTCTTGAAAGGGAAAGAATAACGATGGGACAAAATGATATCGGCATTGATTTGGGGACAACCTCTATCATTATTTCACAAGAAAATAAGGGCATTGTGCTCAATCAGCCTAGCGTAGTTGCGTTTGATACGCGTAAAGATAAAGTGCTCGCAGTGGGGGATCAGGCCTTTGCAATGGTGGGGCGAACCCCAGATTATATCTCTGCAATTTTCCCGCTAAAAGATGGTGTGATTAGTGACCACACCATGACCAAAGAGCTGATTTGCCGCTTTATTAAGCAGGTGCACGAGGGCTATTTGGTCAAGCCACGTGTGGCGGTTTGCGTGCCGGCCGCTATCACTGGTATCGAAAGTGATGCGGTGGTAGAGGCAGTTGTGGCAGCGGGTGCGCGCCAAGTGTATCTGATTGATGAACCCATCGCTGCTGCCATCGGCTCAGGTGTGGATATTCTAAAGCCAGAGGGTCAGATGATGATTGATATCGGCGGTGGTACTACTGATATCGCTGTGCTTTCGCTTGGTGGTAAGGTAAATGCCACTAGTGTAAAGGTTGCAGGCAATACCTTTGATAATGAAATTATGCGTTTTGTGCGTACACGCTTTAACATCCATGTGGGGCAGCGCACCGCAGAAGAATTGAAAAAACAGGTGGCTTGTTGCCCGCAACGTGTTGATTTTAACGCAGAAATGGAAATCAAAGGGCGCAGCCTAGTGAACGGGCTGCCGCAGCGCGTAAAGGTGACGACAAAGGATTTGTATGAGCCTGTGATGATGCTTGCAGAGCAAATTTCCCGTGCTGCACATCAGGTGCTAGAGCGCACCCCGCCAGAGCTTGCGGGTGATATCTATCGCAATGGGATTATGCTGACGGGTGGCGGGGCACAATTGCATGGCTTGCCAGAGTATCTTTCCCAAGAATTGAGCGTAAATGTGATTGTTTCACCTGACCCTGTCAACTGTGTTGCCATTGGTACAGCCAAAAGTCTTTCGATGGGTGATAAATTGGAAACGGGTTTCCGTAATGTGACCCCACGCATCGGTTTGCGCTAAAAGGGTGGCAATCGCAAGAAGATTGCTTTAGCAGCTACGATTTCATTGTATTCACGTCTTTTTGCTGAGCGACAAAAATCCATTACAAAGCAGCAGGATTGCAAATCTTTTTCTTGAAAGTTTGTGCAAAAGGCGGTATAATAAGACCATATTGTTTTAAATTTTGACAGGAGGCAACCTATGAGCATTTTCGCTATGCCCACATTACTCGCGATCGACCCACAGCCAGGCGACGTAGTAGTCGCATTGACTGGTATCTCTCTCGTTTTCCTCATCTTGGTGTTACTAATGTTAATCATTACCGTTGAGGGCAAAATTTTCGATGCTATTGCTGCCAAGAAAAAAGCAGCGCAAGAGGCTGCAAAGGCAGCCCCAGTCCAAAGTGAAGCAGCACCTGCTAGCGCTGCTGCTCCTGCACCAGTTGTCGAGGAAGGCATTCCTGGCGCAATCGTTGCTGCTATTGCAGCTGCCATCGCTTGCATGAGTGGCGGTAAATACACACTGCGCGCAGTTCGCCGCGCGGGCAAAGAACAAGGAAGCAACTGGAGCAAAGCCGGTACTTCTGATGTTACTTCGCCCTTTTAACGGAGGATTGTAAAATGAGTGCATTTTTAGAAACATTACTTAGCATTTTCAAAAATTCTGGCTTTGTGGCATTTACTCAAGACGGCGGCTATCTTTACCTTATCATGATTGTGGTGGGTTGCGGTTTGCTTTACCTTGCTATCGTAAAACAGTTTGAGCCATTGATTTTGCTCCCAATGGCATTTGGTATGATTCTCGCAAACTTACCTGGCAGCGGCATCATCCACATGGAATACTTTGTGGGCGAAGGTCTATTGCATCCAATGTGGGAAGAAATCTTAAACTATGGCGGTTTGGGCGATATGCTTTATATGGGTGTTAAACTTGGCATTTATCCACCCCTTATCTTCCTAGGCATTGGCACTATGACCGATTTCGCACCACTTATCTCGAACCCTAAGAGTCTGTTGCTTGGTGCAGCTGCACAGTTCGGTATCTTTGGTACATACGTTGGCGCACGTTTGCTAGATGCTTCTGGTATTGTTAGCTTTACTGGTGCGCAGAGCGCTTCGATTGCAATCATTGGTGGTGCAGATGGTCCTACCGCTATTTTCGTTACCTCGCAGCTTGCGCCTGAACTTTTGGGCAGCATTGCGGTGGCGGCATATAGCTATATGGCACTTGTACCGGTTATCCAACCACCTATCATGAAAGCACTTACCACCAAAGAACAGCGCAAGATTGTGATGAAACAGCTTCGCACCGTTTCTAAAACAGAAAAAATTATCTTCCCTATCATGTGCACCATCGTGGTTTCCCTTATCATTCCAGATGCAGCAGTGCTTGTTGGCATGTTAATGCTAGGCAACCTGATGAAAGAATGTGGTGTGGTTGACCGCCTCATGAAAACAGCAGGCAATGAGCTGATGAACATCATCACCATATTCCTTGCACTCTCTGTTGGTTGCACCACCAGTGCAGATACTTTCTTGACGGCACAGACCTTGTTCATCATTGTGCTTGGCTTACTTGCGTTCAGCTTTGGCACTGCTTCGGGTCTTGTATTCGGTCGCATCATGTGCTGGGCAACCAAAGGTGAGGTTAACCCTCTCATCGGTTCTGCAGGTGTTTCGGCGGTTCCAATGGCAGCACGTGTTTCTCAGCGTGTTGGCCAAGCGGAAAATCCACAGAACTTCCTACTCATGCATGCCATGGGTCCCAACGTTGCCGGCGTTATCGGTTCGGCAGTTGCTGCAGGTATTTTAATTAACATCTTCGGCTAATTTTAATCCGTTTTTTCAAAGCACCCCGCATCTTGTAATGTTTACAAAATGTGGGGTGCTTTTTTGCCGCTGCGGGCTTTCTTCAGTGTGCTAAATGTGGTATAATAATTTGGAATACATTAAAATAGAAAAAGAGCGTTTGTTTTCTTGTGCTGCGTGATAAATTGTACAGAGCGAGAACATTGAGCACACTAAGAAAACATGGAGAATGAAGGATGAGTTTACAAGCAGAATTTTTAACATTGCGCGATCAATATATTGAAAAACAATTTGGTCGCTTAAATGCCAAGCAAAAAGAAGCGGTTTTTACCACAGAGGGACCCTTGTTGATTTTGGCGGGTGCGGGCAGTGGCAAAACCACTGTGTTGGTCAATCGCATTGCGAATATCATTCGCTTTGGCACCGCACACGGTTCAAGTGAAACCCCACGCGCAGTGGGTGAAGATGACCTTGCCGAATTAAAAGAGATTTTACAGACGGGTGCAGCGCCTTCCTATCGCCTTGCTGCGATGTTGCGCCGTAACAACGTGCGTGCATGGAACGTGATGGCAATTACCTTTACCAATAAGGCGGCAGGTGAGCTGAAAGAGCGCTTGCAGGCAATGCTTGGCGAAACAGATGGTGCGGATGTCTTTGCGGCAACCTTCCATTCTGCTTGTGTGCGTATTTTGCGCCGCCATGGCGAAGAACTTGGCTATCCAAGCAGCTTTACCATCTATGATTCAGACGACTCCTTGCGCGCGATGAAAGCGGTGTATAAAGAGCTCAGTGTTGATGATAAATTTTTACCAGTCAAAAGTGCGCTTGGGCAGATTAGCCGCCTAAAAGATAAGCTGATTAGCCCCAAAGAGGCGGCGGGATTTGTGTCTGATACCAAGGCGGGGATTGTTGCACGCGTATATGCAACCTATCAAAAACGATTGCGAGATGCAGGTGCCCTCGATTTTGATGATTTGATTTATCAAACGGTCATGCTGTTGCAAAACCACCCGGAAATTCGCAGTGCCTATCAAGATAAATATCAGTATTTATTGGTAGACGAATACCAAGATACCAGTGTGGCACAGTTTCAATTGGTGCGCTTGCTCACTGGTGGGCAGCGCAATATCTGTGTGGTCGGTGATGATGACCAAAGTATCTATAAATTCCGTGGTGCGACCATTGAGAATATTTTGAGCTTTGAGCAAATGTTTGTCGGTGCGAAAACCATTCGCTTAGAAGAAAACTATCGTTCAACCTCAAATATTTTGAACGCGGCAAACTGCGTCATTCAAAATAACCAAGGGCGCAAAGGTAAAACACTTTGGACGAAAAACGGCGATGGTGAAAAAATCCAGCACTACGAAGCCGAAAACGAAATGGATGAGGCGAAACACCTTGTCGAAGTGATTGGTAATGCCCTTAAAGAGGGTGCGCACCTTTCAGATTTTGCTGTGCTTTATCGCATGAATGCGCAGTCAAGCCCGATTGAAACTTATTTCACTCGGGCGGGTGTGCCCCACAAAATTTTGGGTGGGCAACGCTTTAATGACCGCAAAGAGGTGAAAGACATTCATTCGTATATGTCGATTGTCGCCAATGCCAAGGATGATTTGCGCTTGCGCCGTATTATCAATGAGCCTGCGCGCAAAATTGGCGCAACTACCCTCGAAAACATGGCGCAGATTGCAACGGCGGAAAATATCAGTATGCTTGAAGTCTGCTCACGCGCGCCAGAATATACTAAGATTTCTCGTGCGGCAGCAGCGCTCTTTCAGTTTTATGTCATCTATCAGCGACTGTGCCAAGCGGCAGAGGATTACCCACTAGATGTGTTTGTGACGGAACTGCTACGCATTACAGGGTATAAGGCGATGTTGGAGGGCCAAGGCGAAGAAGGGCAAGAACGCTTGCAAAACTTAGGTCAGCTTGTCAATAACGTGAAAAGCTATCAAGATCAAAAAGGCGCAGAAGCAACACTTTCTGGCTATTTAGAAGAAATTGCCTTGATCAGTGACCTTGACCAATACAATCAAGACAATGACCAAGTGGTGATGATGACCATTCACTCGGCGAAGGGGCTAGAGTTTCCGTATGTGTTCCTTGTCGGGTTAGAAGAGGGGATTTTCCCAGGTGACCGCACCAAGTATTCAGAAGAAGACTTAGAAGAAGAGCGCCGCCTGTGTTATGTTGGCATTACCCGTGCCAAGAAAACGCTTTATCTTTCCTCTAGCGCAAGCCGAATGCTTTTTGGGCAAACTCGCCGCAATGAGCCAAGCCGCTTTTTAGAGGAAATTGACACGAACTATATTGAAACAGTACGCAGCCCTGCCCTTGCGTGCAAATCGCAATGGGGCAGCGAATATGGCACGGTGCCGGGCGGTGCGTCTGGCTATTCTGGTACATCTGGTTGGGGAAAAACTGCCAACTATCACAATACTGGTGCGGATGAAAATGGCTACCCCGCAAAAGCGCCTTCAGGTGGGGCAGGGTACCTCAACCGTGAATATAATGCAGGCGAACGTGCTGAGGCACAGCGCCGCTATGGTGGCGGAGGTTACAATTCGGGCTTTGCCTCAGGTGGGCACAGTGGTTGGTCTAGTGGCGCAAGCACACCTCGCATGGGTACCCAAGGTGGTTATGACAGTGGGTATGGCGGTGCGACAAAACCATCAAAACCCATTCAAATTGGGGTGCAGGCAACACAAAGCGGTGCAAAACCCGCTGCAAGCGATAAAAACTATAAGGTGGGCGATGTGGTGGATCACAAAGTGTTTGGTCGTGGTACCATCCAACGCGTTGCGCCTACCGCAGGGGATAACATCCTAGAGATACGATTTGAAAAGGTAGGGGTCAAAAAAACCATGGCAAACTTTGCCCCCCTTACCAAGGTGAAATAATGGTTTGCAGCAAAAGAAACGCTTTCGTTTGTCTGTGAAATCCCAAAAAAGAACACATCATTTTCACTATTTGATACAACGAGGTGCATATTATGTTAAAGGTGACACTAATCGCTCATACACCCGAACCCGAAAAAACGGTTGCAGCAGCGGCAAAGCTCTGCTATTCGGACGCAAGTATCGGGGATTTATTAGAGGGGCTAACCCCTGAAAAGACCGAGTCTTTCCTCAAAATGTTGACGGATTTAGGACATGCAAGCCCAGTAGAGCATGCAAACTTTACCTTTGGCATTGAAGGGGTAAGCCGCACATTGCTTGCGCAAATTACCCGCCATCGCATTGCTTCTTTTAGCGTGCAAAGCCAGCGCTATGTGCGTTTGGATGATTTTCAGTATGTCATCCCCCCAGAAATTGAGGCAATTCCTGCGGCGAAGCAGCAGTTCCTCGATAGTATGCAGGAGGAAGCAGCGCGTTACTTATCTCTAGCGAAAACCCTAGAGGGTGCCCATACCGAAGCCTTTATGGCAGAGGGCTTGGATGAGAAAAAGGCGCGTGCGAAAGCCATTAAGAAGGCGAATGAGGACGCACGCTTTGTGTTGCCCAATGCATGCACCACTAAAATGGTGATGACCATGAATGCTCGCAGCTTGCAAAATTTCTTTGAGCTGCGCTGTTGCGAGCGCGCACAGTGGGAAATCCGTGCACTTGCCGAAGAGATGGTCAAGCTAGTATATCCCGTTGCACCGCAGCTATTCCGAAACGCAGGCCCTGCCTGCCTCGCGGGTCCTTGCCCCGAAGGGAAAATGTGCTGTGGTAAAATGCAGCAAGTGCGGGAAAACTATAATGCAATGAAGGAGTCGGTAAGCAAATGAGCAAAGGCAAGCTGATTGTAATTGATGGCCTAGATGGTAGTGGTAAGGCAACCCAGGCAAAAGCACTTGCCGCGAGCCTGCGCATGGCGGGTGTGCCGGTGATGGAGATTACCTTTCCTCAGTACGAGAGTGACTCCTCTGCCCTTGTGCGGATGTATCTTGCGGGGCAGTTTGGGCAAAAGCCAGAGGATGTGAATGCATACGCTGCCTCTAGCTTTTATGCGGTTGACCGCTATGCAAGCTATAAGACTACTTGGGGCGAATTTTATCAAAATGGTGGGGTGATAATCGCTGACCGCTATACCACCTCAAACGGGGTGCATCAGTGTTCTAAGCTGCCCGAGGCGCAGTGGGATGCTTTTTTGGCATGGCTGTTTGATTATGAATTTAACCTACTTGGTTTGCCCGCCCCTGATAAAGTAATTTACCTCGCCGTAGACCCTGCCATCAGCCAAAAACTGATGAGTGAGCGCTATCAAGGCGATGAAGGCAAAAAGGATTTACACGAAAAAGACCTTGCCTATCTTGCTCGCAGTCGTGCCGCTGCGGAGTATTGCGCAGACCACCTTGGCTGGCAAACAGTTGCCTGCGCGAAGAGTGGTGTCATGCGTACCATTGACGATATTCATGCAGAGCTTGCGCGTATTGTGCAAGCTGTGCTGTAAAAAAGGAGCCGTTTGATTGATGAACCGTTTGATGAAATCATCTGATTTAGAAGCCTTAAAGAGTCTGTGGCACCAAGTGTTTGGCGACCCTGCTGATTTTGCCCAAACGGCAATTGGTAAATTTGCGGGTGAGCAAAATGTCTTTGTCTGTGAAGCAGACGGCGCACCCATTGCCATGTTATTGGCGGTGCCAGTTACCATGAAAGGGGAAAAAGGCGCTTATTTTTATGGACTTGCCACCCAAGTTGAATGGCGCGGGCAGGGCAAAATGACGGCACTGATGCAATATGCAAAAGAAATCCTCGCACAGCGTGGCTGCCGTTTTGTCACACTCATCCCTGCGGGTGCGGATTTGTTTGGATATTACCAAGCCAGAGGCTTTGAAAAAGCATTTGCATTGCGCACCTTAAAGCGTGAAATTCAACGCAATTTGTGGGCGCAGGCAGAATTTGATAGTGTCACGGCAAAGGCATTGCTTTCCTTGCGTGAAACCTATTGCCCAAGCGCGGTTATGTTGCCCTTGTCACAGATGATGGTGGTGCTAGGAAATTTATATGCCCAAGGTATCACGATTGTTTCAAGCAAAGGTGGCTACGGACTATATACCCGCAAGGGTAAGACGCTCTGTTTTTTGGAAATGCAGGCAGAAAACGACCGTGCGGCGGAGCGCTTGATGGAAGCTGCCCGTGAAAAGGAAGTGTTTGCCGAAGAGGCAGTCATTACTGTTGGCGCAAACCAAACCCTGTTTTTGGGCGAAGGTGTGGCGACGGAGTATGGCATGGTTTGCTTTTTGGGCGAGCGAATGGATTTATTTGATGGCTATATGCGACTGATGTTAGACAATGAATAACGCTGTATAAAAATCGCGACAAACAAAGGAACGATTAGGAGGTACTATTTTGGCCAAACATGATTTAGATGAAGTATACCAAGACGAAGAAGAGGGCGGCGGCGGAATTCCGAAAGGGTGCGCTTGTGGCTGCGGTTTTTTGATTGTCTTATTGTTACTTATCGTCGGCGCAGCAGCAGCGGGATATTTCTTTATTAAAAGTGAAATCGCAGGGGATACCGAGCTTGGTGAAGCCGTTACTGTTTCGATTGAACAGGGCAGTGGAACGGCAACCATTGCAGAAGCCTTGCAAGAGGCGGGGCTTGTTACCCACGCAACGATTTTCCGTTTGTATGTCAGCAATGTCGGTGGTGGCACCAGTTTGCAATATGGTGATTTTGAAATCCCACAGGGATCCTCTTATGATGCCATGATTGAGATTTTAAGCACCCCAGTGGCAGCTGCAACTACATGGGTTACCATCCCTGAGGGGATTACTGCCATTGCCATTGCAAACCGTATGGAAGAAGCAGGGCTTTGCAGTGCTGAGGAATTTTTAGAAGTCGCCAACACAGGCGATTTCAGCCAATTTAATTTCTGGTCGCACGTCCCCACAGACGAAGAAGCGCCAGACCGCTTTATGAAGTGCGAGGGCTATCTCTTCCCAGATACTTATGAATTTTATAATGACGATAGCGTTTATAACTATGTCGCAACCTTCTATGCAGAGTTCGATTCTTATGTGAGTGAAGAATTGTTGCAGGAAATCGAGCGTCAAGGCTTTACCCTACAAGAAATTGTAACCTTAGCATCCTTTGTACAGGAAGAAGCAGGTAATGACGATAATGCCAAGGTGTCTGCGGTATTCCGCAATCGTTTGGCAGAGGGTTCCTCCTTGCCACTGTTGCAGTCGAATGCCTCTAGCTATATCCAAAATGATGAGGAAAACAACTATATCCATAACTGGATTGCTCCCTATTATGGTGGGTGGGATGAAATTCCCGAAAATATCATGACCGCGTATGATACCTATGCCACAGCGGGGCTTACCCCTGGCGCAATTTCAAACCCAGGCTATGATGAAATTATGGCGGCCATCTACCCAGACGAAAGTATGGAAGGCTATTATTACTTTGTAACAGACCTAACAGGGGTTTACTACTATGGCAAAACCCTCTCTGAGCATAGCGCAAACTGTGACACCGCATGGGCGGTAAACGCAAGCCTTGCGGATTAAGGATAAAGAAAACAGGAGAACTCAATGTTAAAAACCCCAGAACTACTCAGCCCGGCGGGCGATTTAGAGCGTTTACGCTATGCAGTTGCCTACGGCGCAGATGCCGTCTATTGCGGCATGACCGAATTTGGTATGCGCACATCTTCAGCAAACTTTACCCCAGCAGAACTTGCGGAAGGGGTCGCTTTTGCCCATGCGCGGGGCTGCAAGGTGTATCTCACCATGAACACTTTGCCCACCAACGATGAAATTGCTCGTCTGCCTGAGGCAATCCTTGCGGCAAAGGCAGCGGGTGTGGATGCCTTTATTGTGGCGGATATCGGGGTCATGGCAGCATGTAAAAAGCATGCGCCGGAAATCGAGCTTCATTGCTCTACCCAGATGGGCATCACCAACTATGCCACCGCCAATGCTGCTTATGACATGGGTGCAACTCGTGTGGTGCTTGCGCGGGAACTTAGCTTAGCAGAAATTCGCACCATCCGTGAAAACACCCCACCAGAGCTTGAGATTGAAGCCTTTGTGCATGGTGCAATGTGTATGAGTGTTTCGGGGCGGTGCTTGCTTTCCACCTACATGGTGGGGCAAAACCGTGATTCAAACCGTGGCGGCTGTGCGCAGCCTTGTCGTTGGAAATATCACATCACCGAAGAAAAGCGCCCCAATCAGCACTATGAAATCGGTGAAGGCGAGGGTGGCAGCTATATCCTCAATGCAAACGACCTTTGCACCGCAGAATTTTTGGGTGCTGTCTGTGATGCCGGGGTTGGCAGCCTCAAAATCGAAGGGCGTGCCAAGACGGCATACTATGTTGCCAGTGTAACGGCAGCCTATCGCAAAGCGCTCGATGCGTATCTTGCCTTGGCAGAAGGCGAGGCATACCGCTTGCCAGAGCAAGCTGCGGCAGAGCTTACTCGCACAAGCCATCGCGTTTATTCCCCAGGGTTTTACCATGGACAGCAAGGCGCGCAGCAAAACAATGAAAGCACTGCCTATGTGCGCGAGTGGGAGTTTATCGGCACGGTGGAACGTTGGGAAGATGGCATTGCCTATTGCCAACAGCGCGGTAAGTGGAGCCTTGGCGATACCATTGAGGTTTTAACACCACAGGGTGAGCAAATTTCGCTTTCTCCAGAATGGATTTGCACTGAAAAGGGTGAACAAGTTGCGGCGACACCCCATGCGATGCAGTTGTATCATATTCCGTGTATACAGCAGTTGCCAGAGATGAGTTTATTGCGCAAAAAAGTGACTGAATAAGGAATGTCTTTTTGTGCGATATGGAAATATGCAAAATAAGCAAACAAAATGTAAATTTTTTGTTGCATTGTATACGTTGTTTCTGGTATAATAATCCCAACGAAAAAAAGGGAGGGTGCATCAAATGTATAATACTATGATTGATTTTCATTCCCTTAATAAGTGTTTGTTTCATCGTATTTCATAAAGTCAAGGTATCGTCATTTTTATATGGCGCTACCTTTTTTTTATGAGCAAAAAGAGGAGGAAGTTTCTAATGAGCGAAAAAGTCGATTATTCCAAAGGCATTTACGATGCACGTGTGCTTGGTTTGCCCAAAATGTTTGTGCTTGGCATTCAGCACATGTTTGCAATGTTTGGCGCAACTGTGCTTGTGCCACTACTCACTGGCTTGAGCGTTTCCACCACTCTGCTTTGTGCAGGTATCGGTACCTTACTATTCCATCTTGTCACCAAAGGTAAAGTGCCTGCATTCCTTGGCTCGTCCTTTGCATTCCTTGGCGGTTTTGCCATTGTTGCACCTTTTATGGATGATGGCTCTGCGAACACCGAAATGCTACCTTATGCATGTGCGGCGATTGCTTGCTCTGGTGTGGTTTACCTAATCGTGAGTGGCTTAATCAAGGCATTCGGTATCCGTAAGGTGATGCGTTTCTTCCCTCCAGTGGTAACTGGCCCTATCATCATCGCCATTGGTCTTATCCTAGCGCCTTCTGCAATCAGCAACTGCTCTGCAAACTGGTTGCTTGCTGTTGTTGCATTTGGCACCGTTGTTGTTTGCAACATCTGGGGCAAAGGCATGATCAAAATCATCCCAATTCTGCTTGGTGTGCTCGTTTCCTATGTGGTTGCACTACTAACTGGTGCAATCGATTTCGCGGCAATCGGTTCTGCAGCATGGGTAGGTCTACCTGTTACCACCTCTGCCATGGGCTTGCTTGCCATTGATGGCAGTGCATCTTTCTGGATGGCATTCTTCACCATCGTGCCTATCGCACTTGCAAGTATGATGGAACACATCGGTGATATCGCTGCCATTAGCGCAACCACTGGCAAAAACTACATCAACGAACCTGGCCTACATCGCACCCTGATGGGTGATGGTATCGCAACCACCTTCGCTGGTTTGGTTGGCGGCCCTGCAAATACTACCTACGGCGAAAACACTGGTGTGCTTGCACTTTCCAAAGTATATGACCCTAAAGTAGTCCGCATTGCTGCTGTATTTGCAGTTGTTCTTAGCTTTAGCCCTAAATTTGACGCTGTCATCAACACCATTCCTACCGGCATCATTGGCGGTATCAGCTTCATCCTTTACGGTATGATTTCTGCAATCGGTGTGCGCAACGTAGTGGAAAACCGTGTGGACTTCACCAATAGCCGTAACCTTATTATTGCTGCTGTTATCCTTGTTTCGGCAATCGGCTTCAATGATTTCGGTGGCATCACCGTTACCATCGCAGGCACTGCAATCTCCTTCACTGGTCTTGCAATTGCTGCTTTTGCAGGTATCGTGCTCAACGCAATCCTTCCTGGCAATGATTACGAATTCGACGCAGCAGATGCTGCTGACCCAGAAAGCGCAAGTTTGAAGGTTTAATTTCGACCTTGTACGCATTCTTTGTGCAAAAGAAAAAATAAATTGCCGTGGGTGTTGATCGCACTGTGGCAATCATAAAAATAGCAATGTGTTATGCGCCGCTTTATAGTGGAGTATGACACATTGTTTTTTTTGTGAAAAAATTTGCGTGAAAGAGTGAGCCACTTCTATTTAGGAAAAAGAAACATCTATATTTTGTGTCTTTCGTGTGATTTTCCTTGTGTTTGTGCGCTATTTGTACTATAATAGAAAGGCTTAGAAGTATGCGAAAATCCTTCCTGGCAGAAGGTTCGCTTTTTTCAGCTAAGCGTGTATGAACCAAGCCCCCATAGAGAAGAATGAGGAGAGTTACCATGAGTGATTATTTGAGCATGAGCCGTGAGGCATTACAAGCAGAATTGGACGTTTTGCGTGCAGGATACGAGGAATGGAAAGGCAAAGGCTTATCGTTAGATATGTCGCGCGGCAAGCCTTGCACCGAACAGCTTGATATTTCGGACGATATTTTAAATATGACCACCTATAAAGGTGAAAGTGGCTTTGATGCCCGTAACTATGGACGTTTAGAAGGCATGCCATCGGCGCGTCGCTTTTTTGGCGAATTGCTTGGCTGCGCACCAGAAGAAGTGCTCGTAGGCGGCAACTCCGCGTTGCAACTAATGTATTTCCTAATTGATATCGGTTGGCGCGCAGGTTTTTCGGATTCTCCTTGTGCTTGGCGCAAAGAAGAAACCATTAAATTCCTTTGCCCAGTGCCTGGCTATGACCGTCATTTCTGCATTACCGAAACCTTTGGCTTTGAAATGATTAACATTCCAATGGGCGAGACTGGTCCTGATATGGATATGGTAGAAGCCCTTGTCAAAGATGACCCATCCATCAAAGGTATGTGGTGTGTGCCAGTATATTCTAACCCAGATGGGTTTACTTATTCGGACGAAACAGTAGCGCGTCTTGCCAAAATGCAGACCGCTGCACCTGATTTCCGTTTGATTTGGGATAATGCCTATGTGGTACATCACCTAACCGATGAAATGCTTTCTTGCCCTAATATTCTAGATGCCTGCAAGGCAGCGGGTCATCCACAGCGCCCATTGATGCTTTGCTCCACCAGTAAAATTACCTATCCTGGCGCAGGTGTGGCAGCCATCGGCGCAAGTGCAGAAAATATTGCTTGCATTGTCAAAAACTTTACCCCAATGACCATTAGCTTTGATAAAATGAACCAGTTACACCATGTGCATTTCTTCCAAGATAAAGCTGGGGTACTTGCGCACATGCAAAAACACCGTGCGATTTTAGAGCCTAAATTTGACCTTGTCAAAAAAATGTTTGCTGACGAGCTTACCCCTTGTGGCGATATTGCTACTTGGACAGACCCTAAGGGCGGTTACTTCATCAGCCTTTACCTCAAAGATGGCTGCGCAAAACGTACCGTGCAGTTATGCAAAGATGCAGGTGTTGTGCTGACTGGTGCAGGTGCTGCGTATCCTTATGGCAAAGACTCAAAAGATAGCCATATTCGCATTGCGCCAACCTTCCCAAGCAATGCAGAACTTGCAACAGCAACGGAGCTACTGGTGCACTGTGTGCGACTTGCAACGGTAGAAACCTTGCTTGGCTAAGATCAGGATGGGTGGCATCATATCGTTTGTGTTGCGGAGATTATGTGAAAACAGGGGGCACTCCTCTGCTTTATAAAAAACAATTTGGAGGTTCCCTATTTTATGAAACTAAAAGGAAAAGTGTGGCATCTAGTCAGTGCTTTGTTGTTGATTTTGCTTTTTGCAGTAACAGCATTTTTTGGCATTAGCAGCCAGTATGGTGATATTCGCACCATCTGGGTGAAAGGTGCATCGGATATCCGGTTTGGTGTTGATATTCAAGGTGGTGTTAACGTTACCTTCGTGCCAAGCGGTGATTACGACGCAACTGATGAACAATTAGACGCTGCACAGCTTGTCATTGAAAACCGTTTGGTTGCCATTGGTGTAACGGATTACGAAATTTATATCGATAGCGCAGATGATAGCATTATCCTTTCCTTCCCATGGCAAAGCGGGGAAGAGGATTATGACCCTGAAGCGGCCATTGAAGAAGTTGGCGCCACAGCATATCTAACCTTCCGTGAAGGGACAGATGCAGAGGGCACCCTCATTTTAGACGGTGCACAGGTTGCCTCTGCCACTGCAGCGTATGGCACTACTGGCAGCAGTAGTACATCTGAATATTATGTTGCACTTGAATTTGATACAGATGGTTCTACTGCGTTTGCGACCGCAACCTCTGCCCTTGTTGGTGGCACCATCAGCATTTGGCTTGATGATGAATGCGTTAGTTCTGCCACAGTAAACGAAGCAATCACAGGCGGTTCTGCGATTATTTCGGGTTCTTTTACCCAAGATGAAGTCATCACCCTTGCGCGTCAAATTAACTCGGGCGCATTGCCCTTTAATTTAGAGGTAGATAGCTACTCTACCCAAAGCCCAAGCCTTGGCGAAAATAGCCTTGAGGCAATGGTTCTGGCGGGGATAATCGCTTTTGCTTTTGTCATCGTGATTATGACAGTCCTATACCGCTTGCCTGGCTTCCTTGCAAGCGTGGCATTGCTTGGTCAGGTTGCAGCGACCCTTGCGGTTGTTTCGGGCTATTTCTCGGTATTTAACAGCTTCACGCTTACCTTGCCTGGTATTGCAGGTATCATCCTTGCAATTGGTATGGGTGTGGATGCCAACGTTATCACGGCGGAGCGCATCAAAGAAGAACTTGCCACAGGCAAGTCACTCGATGGTGCGATTAAAACCGGCTTTGAGCGTGGGTTAATCCCCATCATAGATGGTAACGTTACTATCGTGATTGTTTCAATTGTGCTGATGGGCGCCTTTGGTCCTACGGATGGCTTCTTTGCACAGTTACTCAATTTTGCATTCTTCTCCTTTGGCGCGGCAACCACAGGTTCTATTTATGCTTTTGGGTATACCTTGCTTGCAGGTGTGTTACTCAACTTTGTCTTTGGTGTTTTCGCAACGCGTGTAATGATTCGTGGTGCAGCAGCTTGCAAAAAATTGCGTAATCCATGGCTGTACGGTGGCAAAAATGCCCCCATTGGTGAGGCACAAATCAAAGCACCAAAAGCACCTTACAACATCATTGGCAAGCGCAAAATGTTTGCTGCGGTGTCGTCTTGCCTCATTGCAGGGATTTTGGCTTGTTCCATTATTTTTGGCGTGCAGTTAGATACCGAATTTACTGGTGGCGCGATGATTACCCTTACCTATGAGGATGAAATTGTACTCAGTGAGGTAGAAGATGTTGCTGCGCTCGCGCTAGAGCACACGAATTTACAGTTGCAAACTGGTTCGATTGTTGCAACGGGGGTAAAGACACTTACCATTACCATGCCGGGCAACGAAACAGTTACAGTAGACCAAGTGCAAGCCTTGGTAGAAACGCTTGCGGTAGATTACCCAGACAATGCGTTTGAGCAGCTTTCGCTCAGCAATGTGAGTGCGACAATGGGTGTGAAGTTCTTACAGAAGAGCTTGGTGGCATTGCTACTTGCACTGGTGCTGATTTTGGGGTATATTGCCATTCGCTTTAAGAATATCGGCGGTTTGATGGGTGGTGCAATGTCTGTTGTTGCCTTGCTAAATGACTTGTTGATGGTCTTTGCTGCCTTTGTGTTGCTACGCACTGCGCTTGATGGTAACTTTATCGCGGCAATGCTGACAATCTTGGGCTACTCTATCAACGATACCGTTGTTGTTTATGACCGTATCCGCGAAAATCGCAAGCTAGTGGGCAAACAAATGGGCTTTGAAGAGCTTGTCAATCTTTCGGTCAACCAATCGGCGCGCCGCACCTTGGTGACAACCCTAACAACGGTTACCTCTCTTGCCGTTATGTGTGTGGTGGCAAAGGTATATAGTCTAGATAGCATCTTTACCTTTGTATTCCCACTGATGATTGGTATGCTCAGTGGTGTTTACACCTCACTTTGTGTTTCTACCTCTTGCTGGGTATTTTTCAATCAAAAATTCCCCAAGCGCAAGAAAAAGAAAAAAGTATAAGGCTTGTCTGTGGTGCAAAAGGAACGTTCAAAATGTATGAGCGGTTATCGTACAAAAGAAAGGGAATGAACAATGAAATGTCCATATTGCGGAGAAAGCGACTCAAAGGTAATTGATTCGCGCCCAGCCGACGAAAACGAAAAAATTCGCCGTCGCCGTGAGTGTTTGGCGTGTCAAAAACGCTTTACCACCTATGAAATTGTCGAAACAGTGCCCATTGTGGTAATCAAAAAAGACCGCTCTCGTGAGGCATTTGATCGTCAAAAATTATTAAACGGCTTGCTGCGTTCTTGTGAAAAGCGTCCTGTGGCATATCAGTCGCTAGAAACTGCTGTGGATAATATTGAGCAAACCTTGCGCAGTTCGTATGACCGCGAAATTAATAGCCAATATATTGGGGAACTTGCGATGAAAGAGCTCAAAAAGATAGACGAAGTTGCCTATGTGCGCTTTGCATCGGTTTATCGCCAGTTTAGTGATATGAACACCTTTATGGACGAACTCAAAGAAATGCTGAATGCACGCACCCTAGGACAAGAGAAATAATCATAGGGTCAAGTGCTGTTTTCTTTCATCAATCTAACAAAAACGCGCCTTAGACGAAATTCGTCTAAGGCGCGTTTTTTGCAAGTTGTGAGCGAAGCAGATGGCTATATCGTGCGGAAATAAAGTGTAGATATCGCACTGAGCTGCGCATGCGCACGGGCGGCTTCGGCAAGGGCTTCTACCCGATTTTCCTCGGTGGCATAGGTTTCCATGCCATAAATAGAGGATTGAAACAGGTGTAGGGTTTCATTTGGCACAAAATATACCAGTATTTTTTCCTTTTCGGTATAATAGGAGATGCAAGCATTGGCACTGGCAATGGCGCCTTCAAAATCATCCTCACGCAGAATTGCTTCTGTGGCAGTGAGTTGTGTCTCTAGTTCGTCAAAAATGCCACGGAGCAGTTGTTCAGAACCAAGCTGCAAGCCAAACAGTGCAACGATAATGATAAAAAATGGCAGTATCTTTTTCATGCGACCTCACTTTTGTGCGCCTTGGTGGGGCGCTTTTTCTTTTTTGATTAGATAATATTGGGTGGAATCATCCCCGAACAACACTAAAATATCTTCAGGTGTGGTGCTATGCTCTGCGGCGGCTTGGCGCAGCCATTGTTCGCCTTTGTTACACCAGGATAGATTTGCTTTTAGCACTTTACCGTCAATGACAAAGGGCACCACGGCCTTTTGCGCATCAAGGTTAAGGTTGCACTCTGCACGGCTAGCAGGTTGCTGTGCGGGCTTTTTCGCCACGCTCAGGCTACCATTTGTTTCGATGATAGCATAAGAAACTTCGTCTAAATCAAAAACATCCTTGCCACGCAATGCTTCTAATAATTCTCCTGTGTTTAGCCCAATGCGCCGCAAAATCACTTGGTTAATCTGCCCGTCACGGATGATGGTATTTGCCCGCCCTGAAATGAAATTGGTGTAGGCGGGCAGATGATAGCTCAAAATCCCGTTTAGCAGTTCAATTGCGGTAATCAAAAACAGTGGTACAAGGCTTGCAAGGATGGGCACATCAGGAGACTCAATGGAAATCGAAGCAAGGTTTGAGATTAAAATGGTGGATACTAGTTCACTTGGCGCGAGTTCGCCAAGTTGCCGCTTGCCCATCAGCCGCATGGCAAACAAAACGCAAAGATAAATGATTAAGGTGCGGACGATTAAAATTTTCAAAGAAAAACCCTCCAATGGCATGAAAAGATGATGTTGCGTCCATACTTTGTGGTAAAAGGGAGGCGATTACATGGAACAAACCGATAACAAACAAGTACAGCAACAAAGGGAACGGTTGCTATCGAATGATTTGGCAAAGAACCTGAAATGCTTTGATGACATCTTTGGCGCATCGGCAGATTATTATGCAAAAACTTTGGAAATATCTCGCTGCAAGGCGGCGGTTATTTTGTTTGATGGGATTGCGGGCACCGCAACGTTATGGACTGTATTATTAGATGCCTTAAATCGTGGGAATTTATTCGATGTCGATAAAAATATCGATGGTCAGTTTATTTTTGAAAAGATACTCTATCACTCTGACCTTGCCGCAGAAAAACAAAGCGTCAAAACGATTGCGGAATTTACGCAACGTATTACGTCTGGGCATGCCGTGCTGTTGTTAGATGGTTGCGCAGAGGGAATTGCTTTTTCGGTGCAGATGTTACGCTTTCGTTCGGTGTCAGAGCCATCGGGTGAGGGGAATTTGCGGGGCTCGCGGGAGGGCTTTACCGATTTAATGCGGATTAATTTGGGATTGTTGCGCCGTCTTAATCGCAGCGAAAGCCTTGTGTTAGAGGTCGCGCAGGCAGATACCCATTTGAAAACGGAATATGCCCTGTGTTATGACAGTGCCAAGGTAGATGCACAGTTGTTGGCAAGCGTGCGCGAGCGGTTAACGGCGGCGCGTCCTGTATTGCTGCTTGACTCAAGCTATTTCATGCCGTGGCTTAGCCCGAAGCGGTTTCGTTTGTTTAGTCCGGTGTATTATACAGAGCGTCCTGCGGTTGCGATTGCCAAAATAAATGAGGGCAAGGTAGTGGTGCTTGTGAACGGCAGTCCTTCGGCACTGGTGGCACCTGCCCTTTTTGCAGAACATTTTGAGTGCCTAGATGACTATGGTGGCACCGCTTATTTTGCCTCTTTTATTCGAGTGCTGAAATACCTTTCGTTTTATTTGACGGTGCTATTACCAGGGGTTTTTGTCATGGTGGCGAATGACATGCCACAGCTCATTCCGGCGGCATTGCTTTATAAAATTATGGCGGCAGAACAAGCCACTCCGCTGCCACTGTTCGCGGAAATGTTATTGGTGATTTTTTTACTAGAAATCATCCGCGAAGCAGGGCTACGTATGCCGCAGTCGCTTGGGCATTCGGTCAGTTTAGTGGCGGCACTGATTATCGGAGATGCGGCTATTTCCGCAGGTGTGATGAGCACCCCGGTCATCTTGGTGGCGGCGATTACTTCGATTGCGATGTTTGTCACGCCTACGCTATATGAGCCAGCAACGGTGCTGCGTATTTTGTTTGTTTTGGCGGCGGGGCTTGCGGGGGCAATCGGGGTTGTATTCCTTGTCTTTTTGCTATTTTTATCCCTTTCGGAGCTTTCCTTGTTCGGCGTGCCTTATTTTTTATCAGCAGGGCATGGTTTGCTGCGTGACGGTGTGGTGCGGCGCAATTATCGCACCTTATCGCGCGAGAGTTTTACCATTCAGCGGGCAAAGAAGGAGGATTAAGCATGCGTTTAAAGCGTCAGCAACTGGTTGTACCGCTCTATCTCTGCATATTGTGTCAGGTGATTTATTCTTTCATTACGCTTGGTGCAGTTCCTTGCACTGCACGGGAATTGCTATTTGGTGGGCTTTGTGCAGCGATTGCGGTGTCAATTCTATTGTTTGTTCTGTTTGTGCTTGGTCGAATTTTGGCGGAAGGCGCGGGTACACCTTGGAAAAAGGCAGTGGATGTGCTACTATGCATTTTGTTTCTTTGCGCAGTGGTGCAAACGGTGGCACAGCAGGTGCAAATTTATCAAATTCAGTTTGATAAAGGGGTGATTTGGGTGGTTGTCCTTGCGGGCTGCGCCCTTGCATTACGGGCGACTGTGCATGCCTTTTTGCGCTGCGCACGGTTGCTGTTTGCGTTTTGTGTGGTGGTGGCGGTGGGGGCACTGCTTGGGCTAATTGGGCAAAGCGATTTGCACAATTTATCAGCACAAGGGCTGACAGCCACGGGAATATGCGCAGGGTTTTGGATGGGATGTACCTTGTTTCCAGAGTATTTTGCCATCCTAATTGCTGCGCCTAAGCGGCAAACTGGAGCAGGGCAGGGCGCTGCCGCATGGATTGCAATGCCCTTTTTTGCATTGGGCGCACAGTTTGCGGTGGTCTTTTGCGCAGAGCTTATTTTTGGTATGCAAAGTGCAGGGGTTGGCGGTTTTGAATGTTTGCGTAGTTGGGCATTGTTGAATTTTTCGCGTTATGATGGCATGGTGGTGCTCCTTTGGCTGCTGATTGCCTTTTTTCGCTTGCGCTTCTTTGCCTTTCTTGCCGCACAGGTTAATCCGTTTGTGTTACAAAATCAAGAGAAGAAAGTGGATCAAAAATGAGAGATAACAGCGCACTACAAAAAATAAAATGGATATTGCTTGCCCTTGCGCTCGGTGTGGGGCTCTGCGCTTCGGCACAGTCGAAGGCAAGCGCAGGATATATGGTGCGTGCGGTATTGATAGAGCAAGAGGGCACTGTGTATCAAGTGGGGGTGTTATATCAAGACCCAGAAGCTGCGGCGAACTCAGCGGATGCCCTTGCGCCTTTTAAACTTGCGCAGGGGCAGGGCGAAAGTCTTTCGGCGGCATTCCAATCGCTAGAGCAGAATTTCACCCAGACACTTTCCTATCAGTTAAGCGATTATCTGCTCTTGTCTGGGCAGTGTAGTAAAGCAACCGTAGAGGAATATGCGCAGCAGGTGCAGCTCACACAGCAAGGGCGCTATGCGGCCGAGGTTTATTTTCTTTCACAGGAAATTGCAGACCTTGCCCAAACGATGGCGCAAAACCCAGAGGTAGCACAAGCGCTGCTAGAGGCATTAGAGGAATACAATCAAAGTGGCGCGCGGCTATATGAAGTCTCACAGGAAACGTTGATTATGCCATGTGTTTCGATGCAGGAGGATGGCAGTGTTGCCCCAATCCAGACCATGTATCTGTTGTCCGCGCAAGAGGGTGGATATTACGATGAAATACAAACGCAGCTCTATCAATTGTTAAGTAATACGCAGAGTGAGGTGAACTTTTTGATGGGGGATGTTGCGGTTACGATTGGTAGTCGGGTGCGCTCTAAAGGTGAACCACTTGCAGGGGTAAGTGATACCCCTGCGGTAGCATTTTCTTTTGTTTTGGGGGATACGAGCGCAGAAGGGGAAAGTGGTGTAGCCCAAGCGGGTGCGTTGCCGACACTTTGCGTGTATGCACTTGTAGAAGAATCGGCGGATGTATCACAAGTGGCGCGCAGTAATATGGAGGCTTATGTAACTTACCTTGCCAATGCAGAGCCGGCGCTGTTAGCGCAATTAGGGGTCGGCAGGGTGGAGATGCATCTATATAGCCTTGCGAATTTGTGGTGAGCGGGCAAATAAACACAATAAAAAGGCACTAATTGCGCTGCGCATGCAGAACAATTAGTGCCTTTTGGACTGTATAATTTTAAGGGATGCCATAGGTTTTAAAACAGTACAGGGTCGGGGTTAAAATTGCACCGAAATCTCAGTGCCTTTGTCCAGTTCACTTTCTAGCGTTAGCTTACCATCATGCACGAGCACAATGTGTTTGACAATGGCAAGACCAAGCCCTGTGCCACCCGTTTCTTTGCTGTGGCTTTTGTCTACGCGATAAAAACGCTCGAAAATGCGTCCTTGTGATTCTTTGGGGATACCAATGCCAGTGTCGCGTACCTTCATATAGGGGATGTTAGTACCACTGTGCCCAATGATGATGGTCACTCTGCCACCAGGTTTATTATAGCGGATGGCATTGTCGCATAAATTTTGGAACAGTTCGCTTAACAACTGACGGTTGCCTTTGATGAAAGCATCTTGCCCTTCAAGCGCCAGTGTAACATAGGCGCGTTTTGCATTGATGGATTGTCGCTCAATGCATTCTAGCCCTAGTTCGTATAAATTGATTTGCTCGAACTGAGGGGCGCCATCTGCACTTTCGCTCATGGTGTCAAGCTGGCTCAACCGTAAAATATCCTCTACCAGAATAATCATGCGCTGCGCTTCGGTGTGGATTTTGGTTGCAAAACCGGGGATGTCCTCTGTTTTGGCAAGGCCAGAAGTAATCAGTTCCGCATAGCCAGAAATACTGGTCAGAGGCGATTTTAATTCGTGGCTTACGTTTGCAGTGAACTCTTGACGGATTTTTTCGTTGTTTTCGCGCAGTAATCGGTCAGAATAAATTGCGGAAACAAAGGGGGAAAGTTCTCGGTAGGGCACGTTGTTTTGGATGTGCTCTAAATCGCGTGTCATTTCCATGATGGGGGCAGTGATACGTCGTGTCAGAAAATACGCAATGCCAAACGCAACGAGCAAAAATCCACCGCAGCTTATCAAGATGATGGGCAGAGCATTGTGGAAAATCTTCCAAACGCTTTGTGCATCCTGACCAATGCGCAGCACCGTGCCATCAGAAAGCTGCACCGCATAATAATAGGTATAAGCCGCAAGTGATTGTGTTTCACGTTGCGCGGTGCCAATACCAGTTTGATAGGCTTCTTGTATCTCTTCGCGCTCTGTTAGATTGCTGTTTGTGGTATCAGAGGGATGGCTTTCATATAAAACAGTGCCGTCAGCGTCTAGCAGGGTAATGCTGAAATCTTCGTTTGCAAAGATGGCGAGGTCGTTTTTGTCGGTGCAATACGCACACACCACGGCAATGCCGTTGGCTTGGGTAGATAAATCCGCCCAGACCTGGGCTTTGAACGCGGCGTAAAACGTGCTTGTGAATAAAAGTGCTGCCAAGATAAAACCAAAAATACAGGTAAAGAAAAGCCGATAGCTGATTTTTTGTGTCATGCTTCGGGTTTTCATTTCTTTTCCTCCTCGTTGATGGTGATTTTATAGCCCACCTTTCGAACGGTTTGGATGTAGCGCCCTGCATCGCCGAGTTTTTTACGCAAGGTGCGCAAATGCATATCGACGGTGCGGCTTTCTACGGGAATATCGGTGTCCCAAATTAACTGTAAAATTTTCTCGCGAGAAACCACAAGCTCAGGCTGTTCCATGAGCAATTTGAGTAAGGCATATTCTTTATAGGTCAGTTCTACTGGCAAGTTGTTGACAGTGATACTGTGCTTTGCATGGTCGAGGGCAATCTCCTCAAAGACGAGCATTCCAGTCTTTGGTGCAGCGGTGCGGCGCAGCGCTGCTTTTACGCGGCTGATGAATTCCATGATGCCAAACGGTTTCGCCAGATAGTCATCTGCACCGCAATCTAGCCCTTTTACCGTGTCAAGCTCACTTGTTTTGGCAGTGACCATAATCACGGGCAGATGGGCATACAGTGGGTCACTGCGCAGTTTTTTCAAGATGGAAAAGCCATCTTCTCCGGGCAGCATGACATCTAAAATAATCAGTTCTGGGATTTGCTCAGCAAGGGCTTTCCAAAAGCCAGTAGAACTGCCAAACCCCATTACCTCAAATTCATTTTGTTGTAAGGCATATTGTTCAAGTTCGCGAATTGACGGATCATCTTCGACAATGTAAATCATTCTCAGGACTCCTTATCCTCTGGGAACATATACCGACTGCGATATTTTTCATAGCGCAAGCTAAATTTTTCGCCCTCGGCTTCGTTCGGGTCTTGCAAACGGTTTAGGTATGCATGGGTATCGAAACTATCCTGGGCTACTTCAATTAAGGCAACGGCAATGTTGCTGCAATGATCCGCTGCGCGTTCATAGCTGGTCAGCAAATCATCTAGCACAAAGCCATATTCAATTGAGCAGCTACCAGCTTGTAGGCGGGCAATGTGACGCTGTTTGATTTCGCGCACAAGCCCATCAATTACTTCTTCTAGTGGTTCGATTTTACGCGCGAGGCTCAAATCGTTCCGTTCAAAGGCGGTAATTGTACGGTTTAAGATATCTTGCAACGCACCTTCTAGCACTTCCAGTTCATCCTGTGCATGGGAAGAGAAAACGATGTTCTTCTCTTCAATTTCCTTTGCAACTTCGGCAATGTTAATGGAGTGGTCGCCAATGCGTTCAAAATCACTAATGGTATGTAATAGGGTATTTGCTTTGCGGCTGTCTTTTAAAATCATTTCGTGGCTAGACAGACGCACAAGATAGGTGCCGATGACATCTTCAAGATGGTCAGTGCGATCTTCACCTTTGCACATTTCGCGGTATAGGTTGTCATCCCATTTATGCGTTAGGCTCATTGCTTGGAACAAGCAGGTGCGTGAAATTTCTGCCATTTCAACGGTGGTAATGCGTGCGCGATCAACTGCAACTGCAGGGGTGGCAAGTAAGCGTGGATCCAAAATCTGGAATTCTTCCACGGTTTCGTCGTCTGGGATGGTTAGGATTGCTAGCTTCTCGAGTTGTTTTACAAAAGGAAGCAAAATGGCGGTCGAAACGATGTTGAAGATGGTGTGTACCATTGCAATCTGGAAGGTAGAAATGGTGCCATCAACAAAGGTAAAGCGGAAAATTGCGTTTGCAGTGTAGAATACAATTAGCAATACTGCAACGCCAATGACATTGAAGTACAGATGAACCATTGCTGCACGGCGTGCATTTTTGTTTGCGCCAACCGAAGAAATGAGTGCGGTGATACAGGTACCGATGTTCTGACCCATGATGATGGGGATTGCGCTGCCAAAGGTGATGGCACCTGTGGCACTGAGCGCTTGCAAAATACCAACACTTGCGCTACTACTTTGAATAATCGCAGTTAGGAATGCGCCGGCGCAAACACCAAGGAAGGGGTTCGAGAACATAACAAAGATGTTTGTGAACCATGCTTCGTCTTGCAAGGGTTTTACTGCACTAGACATGGTAGACATGCCGGTCATCAAAATGGCAAAACCAATCAAGATGACACCAGTGCCGCGGTGGCTTTCTTTTTTGCTAAACATGTAAAGCAAAATACCGATGAAGGCAAGTACAGGGCTAAAGTTAGATGGGCTTAAAATCTTCACCCAAAAGCTGTCGCCTTCAATGCCAGTCAAACTTAGTAGCCAGCTCGTAACTGTCGTACCAACGTTGCTACCTAGGATGATGCCAATTGCTTGGCTGAGCTGCATGATGCCGCTGTTGACAAAGCCGACCACCATAACGGTGGTTGCACTACTGCTTTGAATGATGGCAGTGACGATCAAACCAAGACCAAAGCCTTTGATGGGATTGTCGGTGAGTTTGCTTAAGATTTTTTGAAGCTTGCCACCTGCTTGCTTCTCTAGTGATTTCCCCATGGTGTCCATGCCGTATAAAAATAATGCTAGACCGCCCAATAAGGAAAACAGGTTGAAAATAGACATAAAATGCTCCTTTTCACAATCAACCAATACGAATATACTAAAATTAATGTAAAATCGTCTACCTGTCAACTGTAAAATCTATGTAAAATTTTACAGTTTTGGTAAAAAACATCGATATAGCGTTGAGTTTGTTGAAAAAATACGAAAAAGCACGTAAAAAGAAAATTTTACAAAAGGCTTGCACAAACTTTAAAAAGAATTCACACATAGACAAAGAAGATTTTCAATAGGAATTGTAATCTAAGCGCAGTTCAAGTATAATGATAATATAGCTTTATAAAAAATAGGAGGATTGTGAATTATGGCAACGTTTTCTGTGTCCCTTGACAAGCTCATGCATCAAATCACGATGGATGTGCTGTACACCCCTACGGAATTATCAGCAATCACGGTAGAATCGGCAGAGGTAAATCGCCCAGGCTTGTTTTTGGCGGGTTATCATGATTATTTTGATCCCATTCGTATTCAAACCTGTGGTTTGGCAGAGATGAATTTTTTGTCGGGGCTTTCGATTGCTGCGCGGCGCGAAGCGATTGAGTTGCTCTTTGCACAAAAGCCACCTGCGATTATTGTATCGCGCAGCAGTGAGCTAGAGCCATTCCCCGAAATGCTAGAATTTGCAAAAAAATATGGGGTTGCTTTTTTGCAATCGAGTGAAATGACAAGCACGCTACTCTCTAATTTGATTAGCGTTTTGAATGTTGAGCTTGCGCCACGTGTTACTCGCCACGGTGTTTTTGTTGAAGTATACGGCGAAGGTATTTTAATCATTGGTGATAGTGGCATGGGCAAAAGTGAAACCGCGATTGAGCTTGTCAAACGTGGGCATCGCCTCATTGCAGATGACGCAGTAGAATTGCGTAAAGTGTCAAACCGTTCTATCGTGGGTACTGCGCCTGAAAACATTCGCCACTTTATTGAATTGCGCGGTATTGGCATTGTAAATGTTGCCCGCGTTTATGGTGTGGGCGCGGTTAAGGTCAGCGAAAAAGTTGACCTTGTAGTAGAATTAGAAATTTGGGATAAAACCAAAAACTATCAGCGCACTGGGCTCGAAACCGAAACGCGCGATATTTTAGGGGTGCAAATTCCTTGCACGGCGGTGCCGGTTATGCCAGGGCGTAACCTTGCGGTTATCTTAGAAACTGCGGCGATTAATAACCGCCAAAAGAAGATGGGCTATAACTCGGCAAAAGAATTGCTCTCTCGCCTTGGGATGGACCCAGACGCGATGGATGTAGAATAAAAATCAGGTTTGGTTTTGCTGCATCCATATCAATTTAATTTATATAACGGAGGGCGGCATGACCGATTTTCAACCACTCAAAGAAAGATTACAGTCCGAAGGTTTTGCCGTGCGCGAGGGTGAATTGCTCAGCGCGCACAGCACCTTCCAAATTGGTGGGGCGGCTGCACTTTATCTGCGCCCAACCACCGTGCAAGCGGTGGCGCGCGCGATTGCTCTTTGCAAAGAGGCAGGGGTGCGATATTATCTGCTTGGCAATGGCAGTAATATCCTCTTCTCAGACGCAGGCTTTACGGGGGCTGTCCTTGATTTGTGCGGTCTAAATGAAATTACTCTTAGTGAGGATGCCGCGCAGGATGGCGTTATCACAGCGGCGGCAGGCGCAAGTCTTGCGCGCATTTGCAAACTGGCGCAAGGTGCCGCCTTGTCAGGCTTAGAGTTTGCCTATGGCATTCCTGGCACCCTTGGAGGCGCTGTTTATATGAACGCAGGTGCCTATGGTGGCGAGATGAAAGACGTGGTGCAATCGGTTACTGCTCTTTGCGCAGATGGCACGGTGCGGGAAATTCCCCTTGCACAGCTTGGATTTGCCTATCGTAAGAGTGTGTTTGAAAAGAATGGTGCTTGCATTTTGAGTGCGACGCTACGATTGGCGCAGGGGAATGGGGCGCAAATCAAAGAAAAAATGGATGGCTTTATGGCAGCGCGCCGCGAAAAGCAACCCGTAGAGCTGCCCAGTGCGGGCAGTACCTTTAAGCGCCCCGAAGGTGCCTTTGCGGCGGCGCTGATTGACCAGTGCGGTCTGCGTGGCATGCAGGTTGGCGGGGCTGCCATCAGCCAAAAGCATTGCGGCTTTGTGGTCAATCTCGGCGGTGCTTCCTGTGCGGATGTGCTCGCTCTGTGCGAGCAGGTGGCAGCAATCGTAAAAGAAAAAACAGGGTATACCCTTGAGCGTGAAATTCGTGTTGTTGAATGATGTGCGCGTGATGCTTTTGGCATCGTTACCGTACAGCTAAGTGCGTAAGGGTATAATCTAGCAGCGTATCAGCGAAAAGAGTAAGAAAAATACTTGGATGGTGGAAAAATGGAATTGTTAATTGTCAGCGGGCTTTCTGGTGCGGGTAAATCTGTGGCGATGAATGCCCTAGAGGATATTGGCTATTTTTGCGTGGATAATATCCCTGCAAGTGTGCTGCCCAAATTTGTAGAGCTCTCGTTGCTTGGTGATGAGATGGTTCGCCCAGTTGCCATTGCGATGGATATCCGTGGCACACGTAGCAGCCAAGAAATTGAGCAAGCGCTTGCCGCCTTGACACAGCAACAGATTTCATACCATATCCTGTTTTTGGGTGCGGGTAGTCACACGTTACAAAATCGTTATAAAGAAACGCGCCGCAGACATCCCATTAGCTTGTTGCGTGGGGTTTCTACCGTAGAGGCAATTGCCCTAGAAGAAGAGATTGTTAGCCCGCTGCGCGAACAGGCAAATTATACTGTCGATACCTCGGTGCTTTCTACCGCGCAGCTCAAAGAACGCATTTGCAGCATGTTTTTACCATCGAAAGGTGGCGCGAAAGGTGCCATGATGATTACGGTGCTTTCTTTTGGCTTTAAGTTCGGCTTGCCCGAAGAGGCGGACCTTGTATTCGATGTACGCTGCTTGCCAAATCCCTTTTATCAGCCAGAACTTAAACATAAAACAGGCAATGACCAAGAGGTGTTTGATTTTGTGATGCAGCATGATGAGGCGCAGTCGCTTTTGGGGGCGATTGATGGGCTGCTTGCAACATCCTTGCCTTTGTATGTCAAAGAAGGCAAAAGCCAACTCACCGTTGCCGTGGGTTGCACAGGAGGCAAACATCGTTCCATTACCTTTGCACGGCAGATTGCAGCGCATTGCGAAACGCTTGGATATCACCCAGTATTACAGCACCGAGATGAAAAGCGATAATAAGAAGGTGTGTTTGTGTGAAGTGCAAACGAGCGCACGCGACTTTCCAGTGTAGTAAAAGCAAGAAAGGAAAACCAAGGATGAGCTTTTCCTCGGATGTGAAATTAGAAATCACGCAGAAAAAATTACCAAAGCCAGAGGCAGCGAAGGCGGCATGCTATGCGGTGGCTTGTTTTGGCAAAAACTTTGATGCATACAGTGTATCAATGCAAACAGAGCAAGAAGCGATAGCAAAGCATCTACTGAAATTATTTGCGCGTTGCGGCATTGACGGCGAAATAAAAACGCAACAGCGCCCAAGTGGCGCATTTTATGAGTTTTGCGTGGTCTCGCCAGACCAAGTGCAAAAGATGCATGCATTATTTGGCACAACTGGTCGAGAAACGAGCTTGCAAATCAATCCTAGTCTAATTGCAAGTGTGGATGCAGTACAGGCTTTTGTTGCAGCGGCTTTTTTATGTGCGGGCACCATTACTGACCCAGAAAAAGAATATAATCTTGAATTTAATACACCCCGCTTTAATCTTTCAAAGGATTTTGAGGCGCTGCTTGCTCAATACGAATTTAAGCCCCATCGCACGCAGCGTAAGGGCAGCAATGTGATCTATATTAAAGCGAGCGAAAAGGTGGCGGATTTATTGACTTTTATGCGTGCCAATAATGCAAGCATGGAAATTATGAACCGCAAGGTGTATAAATCCATTCGTAATAAAACCAATCGCCTTACTAACTGTGATACAGCCAATCTTGGTAAGACAGCAGCGGCAAACGCGCTTACCATTAAAGCAATTCGTACCATAGAGGAATTTACTGCCTTTGATGCGTTGCCACAGCAGTTACAAGAAGCAGCGCAAAAACGTTTAGCGCACCCTGATATGCCCCTTGCAAAATTAGCGGAAACCTTTACCCCACCACTTAGTAAATCGGGGCTATCCCATCGGATGAAAAAGATAGAGGCAATTGCCGCAGATTTGCAGCAAAAGCAGGCGCAAGCCGCACAGGGTGTTGCTGCGCAAAATCAAGAGAACGCAGTATAAACCATTGCGTTTTAAAAACAGCAAAAGGAATCGTAAATGAACGAACCAAACATGAAAAACGCACCCACAACAGAAGATAAAGACAAGGAAGCAACGCGCGATTTTGCGCACCTTCACCTGCATACAGAGTATAGTTTGTTAGATGGTGCTTGCCGCATTGACCGCTTGATGGAGCGGGTGAAAGAGTGCGGGCAAAGCGCAGTGGCAATCACAGACCATGGTGTCATGTATGGCGCAGTGCAGTTTTTTAAAGCCGCGCAAAAGGCGGGAATCAAGCCGATTATTGGCTGTGAAGTATATGTTGCCACCCGTGGGCGCACTGATAAGGTCAGCCGCATTGATGGCAGCAACCATCTTGTGTTGCTTTGCAAAAATGAGACAGGCTATCAAAACTTAATTAAAATGGTATCGGCTGCCTTTTTAGAGGGCTTTTATATCAAACCGCGTATCGACAAAGCGCTTCTCGAGGAATACCACGAGGGGCTTATTTGTCTTTCTGCCTGCCTTGCGGGGGAGGTGCCACGTGCGTTACTGGCAGGGGAATACGAACGCGCCAAGGAAACCGCACTGTGGTATCAAAACCTGTTTGGTGTGGATAATTATTATATTGAATTGCAAGATCATGGGTTAAAAGAGGACGATGCCGTCTTGCCACAGCTGATTAAACTGGCGCGGGAAACGAATATCCCACTTGTCGCCACCAACGATGCGCATTATCTGCGCAAAGAAGATGCAAAAATGCAGGAAATTTTGCTCTGCATCCAGACGGGTAAAACCCTGCAAGACCCCGATAAAATGGAGTTCCAGACGGAAGAATTTTATGTGAAAACCACGGACGAGATGTACAGTCTGTTTGAAGTGGCGCAGGATGCTTGTGCCAACACGGTAAAAATTGCAGAGATGTGCGATTTCTCGTTCGACTTTGGGCACACCAAGCTGCCTTATTTTGAGGCACCAGACGGGCTGACCAACCAAGAATATTTTGTCAAAATCTGCGAAGAGGGGTTGATTGCACGCTATGGGCAGGACGTTCCCGCACAGCACCGTGAACGTCTAGATTATGAGATTAATGTCATCGAAACAATGGGGTATACCAACTATTACCTCACGGTGTATGACTATATCAACTATGCCAAAAGCCAAGGCATCCCTGTCGGGCCCGGACGTGGCTCTGGTGCGGGTAGTATTGCCGCTTATTGCACCGGCATTACAGATATTGACCCCATTCGTTATAACCTTATTTTTGAACGTTTCCTCAACCCTGAGCGCGTGAGCATGCCTGACTTTGACGTCGATTTTTGCTATGAGCGCCGTGGTGAGGTTATTGATTACGTCAATGCAAAATATGGCGCAGACCATGTGGCGCAGATTGTTACCTTTGGCACCATGGCGGCGCGTAATGCCATCCGTGACGTGGGGCGCGTCATGGATTTGCCCTATCAAGATGTAGACGTTGTGGCAAAACTAGTCCCAATGGAGCTGAAAATGACCCTGAGTCATGCGCTCAAAGTTTCAAAAGAGTTCAAGGCAATTTATCAATCTGACCCGCAAATCAAAGAGCTCATTGACACTGCAATTAAAGTTGAGGGGATGCCGCGCCATGCCTCTACCCATGCGGCAGGTGTCGTGATTACCCCCGAGACAGTCGATACCTATCTGCCCCTTTCCACCAATGACGGCTTGCCTGTCACCCAATTTAACATGGTGGAAATCGAAGAGCTTGGGCTGCTTAAAATGGATTTCCTTGGCTTGCGCACCCTTACCGTCATCCATGATGCGGAGGTGGAAATCCAACGCAGCAATCCAGCGTTTTCAATGGCGAATATCTCGTATGATGATGCGCCAACCTATGCACTGCTTTCTCGCGGCGAAACGGAAGGTGTGTTTCAGTTAGAATCTTCCGGGATGAAGAGCGTTCTTGTCGGCTTGCAACCAAAAGATTTAGAAGATGTCATCGCGTTAATCTCGCTTTATCGTCCAGGGCCAATGGATTCTATCCCAACCTATCTGCGCAATCGCCATAACCCCAGTGGGATTACCTACAAAACGCCACAGCTTGCCCATATCTTAGATGTTACCAATGGTTGTATTGTCTACCAAGAGCAGGTTATGCAAATCTGTCGTGAGCTTGCGGGCTTTACCTATGGGCAGGCGGATAATGTGCGCCGCGCTATGAGCAAGAAAAAGCATAGTGTCATGGAGGCAGAACGCGCTCATTTTGTACACGGCAATACCGAAGAAGGGCAGGAGTGCGCAGGCTGTGTAGCGAATGGTATTCCAGAAGCTGCGGCAAATGAAATCTATGATGATATCGCTAGCTTTGCTTCGTATGCTTTCAATAAGAGCCATGCGGCATGCTATGCGTATATTGCCTATCAAACTGCTTATCTCAAATGTCATTATCAAGGTGCCTTTATGGCGGCATTGCTGACGAGTGTGCTCGATAATACCGATAAGGTCATTGAGTATTCTGGCGAGTGTGCCCGCCTTGGCATCCCGCTGTTGCCACCTGATATCAATATCAGTTATGGTGGATTTACAGCGGATGGCGCGCAAATCCGTTTTGGCTTAAATGCCATCAAAAACGTGGGGCGCAACTTGGTTGCACATGTCATCAAAGAGCGCACGGGCAAGCCCTTTGTAAATTTGCATGATTTTTGTAAGCGGATGCGTGGGCAGGAAATCAACCGCCGCGCCGTAGAGTGCCTGATTAAAGCGGGTGCATTCGATTGCTTTGGCGCCACCCGCCGCAGTATGGTCGAGGCGCTAGAGGGCATCATGAAGAGCATTGAAAATGATGCCCGCAAAAACTTAGAAGGGCAACTCGATTTGTTCAGCGCCATGATGGGCGGTGAGGAAGCTGTTGCAAGCACTCATGAAATCCCGCATTTGCCAGAATATCCACAGGCAGAGCGTTTGCAATTAGAAAAAGAGGTTAGTGGACTTTATCTTTCGGGGCACCCGCTCGATGCCTATCGCAATGAAACTGCGCGGATTGCATCTCATTCGATCAAGGCTTTGGTGGGCGAAGAGGGCAAAGGGCTTGACAACAAAATGGTGCGTGTGGTGTCTACCATCGTTAAAACCAAATTTATGACAACAAAATCTAATGCGATGATGGCATTTACCAATATTGAGGATTTAACAGGTACGATGGAGGTAATTGTTTTTCCCAAAACCTTAGAAAACTGCCGAGAATCGCTGCAAGATAACGCGGTAGTGGTGGTAGATGGGCGCCTCTCTGTGCGTGAAGATGAGCCGGCAAAGCTGCTTGCGCAGGAGATTGTAGCAGTGGCAGATTACCAAGAAAAGAAAAAAACTTATACGCCGCCGTATGGTGTGCAAGTGCAAAATCAACAAAATAACGCGCAAAAATTGAAAAGTACTGTGCAAAAACCGGGGATTCAAGCCGTGTCGAGTGGGACAAAAGTGTATATTGGAATTCCGTCTAAGGATAGCCCGCAATATCAGGGGGTTATTGATGTTTTAGGCCGCTTTCCGGGGAATGTGCCGGTTATTTTCAGCTTAGCGGACACAAAACAGCGAGTTGCAGTGCCGCAACGTCTCTGGGTGTCTAATACACCGGCCTTTCAGCAAGCGCTTGATTTATTGCTCGGTGAAGGACACTTTGCAACAAAATGACATAAAATTAGCGAGAAGATTACCTCTTTTTTCTTTTCAAAGAAAGCGGAATGTGGTATACTGTATTTGTGAAAGGTTTTATGTTGATTGTTTTTGAGCAGCACAAGCTGGCTTGAGGGCACTGGCGGGGACGGCTTGCGGTTTTTGCGCGTGTTGTTTCATCAAGGTGAAACCATTGAAAGCACAAACAACTTTAACTGGTTTATTTAGGGGGTCTATACAGATGGACATGTCAAACAAAAAAATTAAAACAATCGGTGTGCTTACCAGTGGTGGCGATGCACCTGGTATGAATGCTGCGGTGCGTGCAGTGGTACGTACTGGTATCCAAATGGGTTATCGCATGGTTGGTATTCAACACGGCTATAATGGATTGCTTAACTCCGAATACTTCGTAATGGACTTGCGCACCGTTTCTAACATCATTCAGCGTGGCGGTACCGTTCTTTACACTGCGCGTTGCATGGATTTTATGACGTCCGAAGGGCAAGACCGTGGTGCAGCACGTTGCCATGAAATTGGTATCGATGCACTGGTTGTCATCGGTGGCGATGGCTCGTATCAGGGTGCGCTTCGCCTTGCAGAGCGTGGCATTCCTGTTGTGGGTATTCCAGGCACTATCGATAACGATATCGCATGCAGCGATTACACCATTGGTTATGACACTGCTATGAATACTGCTATGGAAATGGTAGACAAACTCCGTGATACCACCCAAAGCCATGACCGTTGCAGCGTAGTTGAGGTTATGGGGCGCAATGCAGGTTATATTGCATTGAACGTTGGCATTTCTTCTGGCGCCATGACGGTTATTCTGCCTGGTGTACCTTACGATATGCAAAAAGATATTTATGATAAAATTAAAATTGCACAGCATGTTGGCAAACGTCACTTTATCGTGGTGGTTTCCGAAGGTGTTGGTGGTGCAGAAGAAATGGCAAAAGAAATCCAGTCGGCCACTGGTATCGATACTCGTGCTACCATCCTAGGGCATGTACAGCGTGGTGGTTCTCCCACCGTGCGTGACCGTGTCAGTGCATCGGAAATGGGTTATCATGCAGTTAGCCTGTTGCATGAAGGCAAATTCAATCGCATTGTTGGTCTAAAGAGTGATGCCTTGGTGGATTATCCCATCGAAGAAGCACTTGCCATGAAGAAAACCATCGACCCACGCATCATCGAAATGTGTAATACCATTTCACTGTAAGGGTGGTTTCATATCTTGCTACGTAGCATAGGCTTGTGGCAGAGGTGTGATTTAATAAGAAATCCTTGGGCGGTGCCGCAGATCCTTTGATTTGTGGCACCGTCTTTTTGCGCCAAAATACAAATAAATGTTGAAAACAGGATGATTTCGATGGCATTTTGGTGCTTGTTATCCCCCTTTTCCAAAGAAATGCATATAGTGTAAAAGTGGTTTTGCCATGATAAGGTAAAGTCAGCAATGCAAACAGGGGAGGTATAAGATGCAAAACAAAACAAATGTTCTTCGTGCGCGGCGCGTAAAGCGAGAATGCCAAGGTGGGAGGCGGATGGTGGTGCGCGTGCTCGTAGGGCTTGCAATCTTTTTCTATCTGCTCTTTTTATTAGAACAGCAAATCAGACCCATTTTGCGCGCAGTGGTAGAATACGAAAGCCGCAATTATGCAATTACTTCGTTTAACGAGGCGGTGCAGGCGCATTTGGCAGAATATCCTGAAGTGTACGAAGATTTATATCAAGTAACTTGGGATGCAGATGATGTGCCAACCTCTGTGGTAGCGAACAGCTATCAGCTCAATTTAATGCGCAGCCAACTGGCACTGGCGGTGCTAGAATCGCTCAAAGAAAATCAGGAACATGTCTATTCATTCCATATTGGCAGGTTGACAGGGATACAGATGTTTGCCGCGTGGGGTCCTGTGATTACATTGAAGATGGAGCCCGAAAGCTATGTTATTGCTACTGTTTATAATACCCTTGAAAGCGCGGGGGAAAATCAAACGCTGCTGAGTGTTTACGGCAACTTTACGGTGCAAATCAACGTGAGCATGGCGGGATATCTGCAAACGTTAACGGTAGAAAACGATGTTTTACTGTGGCAGAACCTCTTGCTTGGTCGCGTGCCAGATGTCAATGTGTAATGCTTGGCAGGTTGCGCTATTGTCCGCAAAAGAAAAGGCTAAGAAAAACCTTGCGTAGGCGGGTGATATAGGCGCTTTGGGGACTGTGAATTTTGAAAAAATTATGCTATACTAATGCATAAGAGATTTGGTCATGGTGTTCTCACCAAACGAGAAAAGGGAATGTAATATGAATGTTGAAGTGCCATTGTTGCCATATTTTCAAAAAGGGAACGAATACAGCGCTGCCGTACAAGGAATGCGTTATTTTTTAAGCCCTAGGAAAGAAACTGTTTTAGATGAGAATGGCAACCCCGTATTAGATGAAAAGAAAAAAGAGAAAACAATTGCAAAGCTAGATGTGACGATTTGGCCTGACCCTTGGGCGCTCAACCGTACAGACCCTGCACTGCGACAATTAAGTACTTATTTGTTGACAGAGGAAGGGCGCACGGCTGCGATGGAATGGCTCGTAGAGCGGTATCAGGCAGAGTTTGAACGGTGGCAGGAATGCCCTAATATTTTAGACAGTGAGCCATGGTATCCTGTTCCCGCGCAAGCCGCAGAGGGATAAAGAGCAGTTACGGTAGTATCCGCATATTTTTTAGAGAAAATCCTAAAAAACAGCGAAAAAACAGGTGGCTTTGTGCTATACTAAAGTATGTAAAAGACTTCACGCGGATAAAGTGGAAAAATGCACTTGCTTTGTCCGCGTGCTGAATACAAAGAGCTAGTTCAGAAAGGAAGATGGAAAATGCAATGTAGTAACAGTGGCGCATATTATGCGCGTGGGAAATGGGTGTTTGCAGGACAAGAAGCAGGGGCACAGCTTGCTAGCCTTGGTTTTACCACGACCGAGATTGAAAATGCCGCAAATGGCACCATTGCCGCAGGGATTTTAGATGCCCATAATACCAGTGGCGATGCACAGAATTTAAAAATTAAATTTGATGCAATGGCAAGCCATGACATCACCTTTGTCGGGATTGTGCAAACCGCACGTGCCTCAGGGCTTGAAAAATTCCCCATTCCTTATGTATTAACCAACTGCCACAACAGTCTTTGTGCTGTTGGTGGCACCATCAATGAGGATGACCATCGCTTTGGGCTTTCCGCTGCAAAGAAATATGGCGGCATCTTTGTGCCCCCACACTTGGCAGTCATCCACCAATATATGCGAGAAGAGTTTGCTGGCTGTGGCAAGATGATTTTAGGTTCGGATAGCCACACCCGCTATGGTGCATTGGGCACCATGGCAATCGGTGAAGGTGGCGGCGAGCTTGCCAAGCAGTTGCTTGGTCGCACCTATGATGTTGCTCGCCCAGGTGTCATCGCTATTCACATGACGGGTAAGCCCGCCGTTGGTGTAGGCCCTCAGGACGTTGCCCTTGCCTTGGTTGGCTTGCTGTTTGACAGTGGCTATGTTAAAAACAAGGTGATGGAATTCATCGGCGATGGTATTGCGAATTTAAGCCAAGAATACCGCAATGGCATTGATGTCATGACCACCGAAACCACCTGCCTTTCTAGTATCTGGGTGACTGACGCAACGACGGAACAGTACCTGACGGTGCATGGGCGCAAAGGGGATTATAAACCCCTTGCCCCGGCGGATTTGGCTTATTATGATGGTGTGGTAGAGGTCGATTTATCCAAGGTGCGCTCTATGATTGCGTTGCCAATGCACCCTTCTAACGTTTTTGCGATTGAAGATTTGAACGCAAATATGGAAGATATCTTGCATGCCTGTGAAGAGGATGTCAAAAAACTCATCGGGAACAGCGAAGCAAGTCTTGATCTTGTCGGTAAAATCGAAGGTGGCAAACTGCGTGTTGACCAAGGTGTCATTGCGGGCTGCGCGGGTGGTAGCTATGAAAATATTGTGGAAGCTGCGTCTATCCTCAAAGGTAAAACAGGCGGCTGTGATGATTACGCGCTGAGTGTCTACCCTGCAAGCCAACCAGTTATGATGAAACTTACCCAAGAAGGGGTGATGAATACCCTCATGGCAGCGGGTGCGACCATCCGTACTGCCTTCTGTGGCCCGTGCTTCGGCGCAGGGGATGTGCCCGCAAACGGTGCACTTTCTATCCGCCATACGACCCGTAATTTCCCAAGTCGCGAAGGCTCTAAGCCGGGCAATGGGCAGCTTTCGGGTGTTGCACTGATGGATGCACGCAGTATCGCAGCAACCACCGCAAATGGTGGTTTGCTCACAGCGGCAACAGAAATTGAATATGACCCAACCATCCCTGCATACGTGTATGATACCGCTAGCTATGATGCGCGTGTCTACCAGGGCTATGGCAAGGGCAACTATGACGACTTGCTCAAGTTAGGTCCCAATATCAAGAATTGGCCAGAAATTCAGCCTCTTGGCAAAAACTTGCTGCTCAAAGTGGCATCTTATATCACTGACCCTGTTACCACCACGGATGAACTCATTCCTTCGGGTGAAACCAGCAGCTTCCGTTCTAACCCACTTGGGCTTGCTGAGTTTACCCTCAGCCGCAAAGACCCCGAATATGTAGGGCGCGCAAAAGTGGCACAGGGCGAAGAGATGTCCCGCCGTGCGGGTGCCTTTGATGCAAGCCTTCTG
>JAWXUQ010000065.1:0-14730 GCA_044426225.1 Faecalibacterium sp.
TTGATGATTAACCCCTCGAAAAACGATATGATAAATTCCACTTTCGCTCAATTTTCGTGCTGCACGAGCCATGTTATCACACTCCTTTTCTTTATAGCTTAACACGATTTCTCGAACAAAACAAGAAAGTTGACAAATAATGTACGTCCCCTTTTGTCCTGGTGAAAACTATCAAAAAACGGCAGGATTCGAATAACAGGGGGTCAATGTAAAAAGCGCGTCGGAACTTACGTTCTGACGCGCTTTTTTGAGAGCTAATGACCTGATTCGAACAGGCGACCTGCTCATTACGAGTGAGCTGCTCTACCAGCTGAGCCACATTAGCATGCTTGTAAAAGCAAGAATTATTATACTCCTAAATACTTGAAAAGTCAATCAAATCTGACCAGAAAATTGATGAAGTTGTAAAATTATCGATTAATAAATTAATCCAAAGTGAAATCGTTGCTAGAAAAAGACGGCAACTTTGGCATTCGCTTGGGCACGCGCAGCAACGGATCGTATTGGTATCTGCGGCAATGATAAAGCGGGGAAACAACCCCTAGTTTTGTGCACAGAATTAAATCAGGGTTTTTAGCGCGGCTGCCATGAGCGCAATATTCGCAGGCAGGTGGAATGGTTTTTCCATAGATTGCTTTTTTAAACATGAATACATCCTTTGATTTGTGCATGAGCGAATAAAAATCTATTATAAGTATAGTCGAAATCAGCGCCGTTGTAAAGGTTTGGCAAGGCGCTCCGCTAAGAAAATCAGCGCAACAAACAATAAGAGTGCCTGATCAAGTGGCTGTCGCTGCATAATTAATACGCGTGCATTTAAGCTGTTGTAAACGCTCTGGGTTTGCGGAATGCATAAAAACAAGCGGAAAATTACAAGCGAAAGCGGCAGGTGAAGAAGCCGTGCGTATAAAAGCGGCTTGATAGAAACATTCCGTGGGCACAATGCGCGAATTTGCAATAGAATGGATCCACTTAGCAGACTAAGCGCCGCGCAGCAACGGAACGAGGCTTGTGTACCAACGGCAGCAATGCTTTCACAAGCTGCTGTTACTTCTAGTGCAACTTCACAAACCCATCGGTATTGCGTAGGAAGGAGGGATGAAAAACCCGCTGACAAAAATTGAAAGTATAAAATAATACCACATAAGCGCAAGAAAGCAAAAAAACTATCGGCGATTACAGTAGGGATAGAAGTTTCAGTACTTGTTGTGCTTTCGGCGGAGATATCGGGTGGATTAGAAGGGGAATTTGAGCGAACATCAAGAAAGCGCGTGTATCTAGTGATAGCAAAATAGACCTGAAAAATCAGCACTGTAAAAATCCCTGCGAGTACTTGACTAACAAAGAGGTAAACCCCTACCCGAAAATTGCTTAGCATGACTTGCCCTACGGCGAGGATAATATAGGAAGGTCCAAAAAAACAAAGCATAGGCAAGAACAAACTGGCTTTTTGTGCGGATATTTGCGCACTTTTTACACTTAGCGCCAAGGCACTTACCGCGGGTGCAAAACCGCCTAATAAGGCAATAGCGAACACTCCAGATGCCGCTGTCTCTGAAAAACCAAGCAATTTACAGAGAGGCTTTAATGGGCGACCAACAATTTGGGTAAATCCGCAAGTCACAAGTAGATTTGCAGCAATCAAAAAAGGAAATAGCGCAAACAATAGCTGTGAAATGCAAGTTTCATACCCGGCAAGTATTGCTGCCTTACATGCATTGGGCGCGAAAAAAGAGAAAAAAACAGTGCTACTTGCGATAAATATTGTACCAAGTTGTTTGAATGAGGTTGTAAATCGAATCGCGCTTTGATTTTGTTTTCTTTTTTTGAATTTTTGTGTCAGAATCATAAGATACCCCCCTTTTTTAATATATATGTAAAAGCCATTGTTTTCTTTCAGCATTTTAGTAAGGAGGCGGATTTTTTGCCCAGACAAAAGCGATACCCTAAAACATCGCCCAAACAATGGGCAAAGCAGCTATTTGTTCAGCCAAGTACCATATTTTATCAGCAGCCTAGCCTTTATCTGTGCGGAAGTGAATTAGAGTTGCAAAATTTTCATGCGGTGGTGGATTATACGGAAGATTATTTATTAATCGACCTTGGTCGCGGTCGATTGCGCATTACTGGCGATGCACTCGTTATTCGCTCTCTTGAAAAAGGACGTCTTGTGCTAGGCGGGCAGATTTTAAGTGTTGTGTTTTCAGAGGAATAAAACGCGAGATACAAACCAAAAAATGAATGGAAAGCGTGGTGGTTCGGGTGCAATATTGGGCAGGTGTTTCTTTTACTGCATTGGGCGGGCAAACAGGCGATTTTTTGCAGCGTGCTGCCAATCAAAATTTCAAATTACGCTGCATTCGTCCACAGCTAGGCGGGTTTTCCGCACAATGTAGCGCAAAGCGTTATTTTAGACTTGCAAAATTAGCAAAAATCTGCCATGTGAAATTACATATCACTACAAGAACGGGTGCGTATTTCCGTTTTCGTGGGTTGTTTGCTCGAAAAGGCATTTGGTGTGGTGCGATTGCATGTTTACTGCTTTTTTTCTCTCAACAAAATTTAATTTGGCAAATAGAGGATAGTAGTTTAACCATTGGGCAACGTGCACGGATAACAGCAATTTTATGGGAATATTGTGGGATTGTGCCAGGTGCGTATTCCTCAGAAGAATTGCTCGCATATAGCGAGACCGTATTGCTTACACAAAGTGACGAATTTTCGTGGGTAAGTTTGAATTTTACAGGGGGGAGGTTGTCGATAGAGGTAACTGCCGCAGCGTTAGTACCAGAAATTTCTGTTGGCAACGACGTGGATTTGCGCGCAAGCGTAGCGGGGCAAGTGGTAAGCGTGAACCTGCAACAGGGCACAGCGATGGTCAAGGTAGGGGATGAAGTGGAACAAGGACAGGTGCTCATCGCTGCGGCGCGCTTAGAGCATGACGAAGAAACCCTTGTGTATGAGCCGACCGCAGGTGAGGTGCTTGCACAATTTAGCGTGTGTGACACAGAATATGTTGCATTTATACAACAGGTCGATTTGCCATCCGATCCTCTTGCGATTGATTCCGAATATGCGGTCTATTGCGCAGGGCATTTGTTTACAATGCCCAAATGGAGTTCTACTCTGTTACAAGAAGATGATTTGGCTAGTTCATCCGTGCAGGAAACGACTAGAATGACGCAGCTTACATGGTTTGGATTATCTTTTCCAATCACAATTTTTGAAACAAACCAAGTGTATTATGAACAAGCGAACATCTTATATTCGACCCAAGAGGCACTCGCGCTTGCAAGACTTGCATGCAGTGAGCGATTGTATGCAGAATACCCAGATGCAATCATTACCAGTTATGCTGAAACCTTTACAGAAACACAAGACCTTATTTGCTATGAAATTGAGTATCAAATCATTGCAGATATCGCAGAATGAACTGAAAAGCAGTTTACGAGACAAAAGTTTGTGCGTTTTTTACAGTTTCTTTTGGGAAATTTTGTGATATAATAATACTACAAGAACAATGATGTTATTATCGGTACTTGTACCCATTAGAAGATTTGCGCGTGTCAATTGTAAAATAAAAAGTTAGGAGGAGCTATGGCAGAAAAAAGAATTGAATTGAATAGTATTGAAGTCGCTGCGGCGGTATTCGGGAACAATGACCAAAACATTCGCCGCCTTGAACAAGAGTTTGATGTGGTTGCGGTTTGCCGTGGCACTATGCTAAAACTGACCGGTGAGCAAGAGAAAATCGATGCGGCGTCTCGTACAATCGATGGTATGCTGTTACTATTAGAAAATCATACCCCGATTGAAGAGCAAACGGTCAACTATTGCATGAGTCTTGCGCGCGAGGGTAAAGAAAAGCGCGTACAAGAACTTTCAGAAAATTTTATCACGGTTACCGCAAAGGGGCGCCCCATTCGCCCTAAAACACTGGGACAACAAACATATTTAAAAGCAATTCAAGAAAACCCCATTACCTTTGGTGTTGGGCCTGCTGGCACAGGCAAAACATATCTTGCAGTTGCGATGGCGGTAAAAGCCTTTAAGGCAAAGGATGTATCTCGCATCATTTTAACCCGACCCGCAGTAGAAGCTGGGGAAAAGCTCGGTTTCTTGCCGGGTGATTTGCAGCAAAAAGTTGACCCATACCTACGCCCCTTGTATGATGCGTTATTTGATATGTTTGGTGCCGAAACGTATGAGCGTTTGGTTGAAAAACAAAGCATTGAGGTTGCGCCACTTGCCTATATGCGCGGGCGCACCCTTGATAACTCTTTTATCATTTTAGATGAGGCGCAGAACACCACACCAGAACAGATGAAGATGTTCTTAACCCGAATGGGCAGTGCGTCCCATGTAGTGGTTACTGGTGATATTACCCAGATTGATTTACCCGATAAACGAAAAAGTGGGTTAACCCATGCACTTGGTATTTTAAACGAAGTGGAAGGGCTTGCTCAAGTTTATTTTACTGAAAAAGACGTTGTACGGCATAGATTGGTGCAACAGATCATCAAAGCGTATGAGCGCGCGGAAGCATCCCCGTTTGCAAAGAAACCAGAAGTTCAATTACTAGAGCAAGACCAAGAAAGAGGGCAGTGAGTATGTCAAACAAAGTTTATATCAGCAATACCCAAAAAGCAGTGAAAATCCCATCTGGGTTGCGCATTTTAATCCGCCGTGCATGTAATGCAGTGTTGGAATACGAGAAATTTGAAGGCAATGCAGAAATCAGCGTGAGTTTTGTTGACAATGCAAAAATCGCAGAAATGAACCACGAATATCGCAACAAACCCATGCCCACAGATGTCTTGAGTTTTCCGCTCGGCGAAAACGGTGTATATGATATCAATGAAGAAACGGGCAGCAAAATGCTAGGAGACATTGTCATTAGCATGGAACGTGCCGTAGAACAAGCTGAATTATACGGACATATTTTACAGCGTGAGGTTGCATATTTAACCGTGCATTCCATGTTACATTTGCTCGGCTATGACCATGAACTCGGTGGCATTGAAGCTGTTCACATGCGCGAGAAAGAAGAAGCTGTTCTTGTGCAACTTGGGTTGCCTCGCACGGTCAGCTACACGGCGGAATAATTTTCACTTGCTAAATAATTGCTAAAACAAAACGGACAAGTTCGTTTGTTTTAAATATATACACATCTTTGCGTGATCATCGCAAATCATCATAGGAGTCTATTTTGAATCTTTCTTCTGAACAATTTTCCGGATATGATACCTCTTCCGTTTTTGTCGCCCTTGTAGGGCGACCTAATGTGGGGAAGTCTAGTATGACAAACCGTTTGGTTGGTGAAAAAGTTGCCATCGTAACCTCAAAGCCACAAACAACACGTACTCGCATTACTGGTGTGATTACCCGCGACAAAGTACAATTTGTCTTGCTTGATACTCCTGGCATCCACAAAGCAAAAAGCAAACTTGGCACCCGCATGGATAAAACAGCGACTGAATCGATGTCGGATGTTGACGTGACCATGATGCTGTTTGAACCCTACGGTGTTATCAATGAATCCGAGATGGTATTAGTAGAGGCGCTGCGCGGGAGAAAAAACGCAATTGCTGTCATTAATAAATGTGATTTGTTTCGCAAAGAAGAAGATTTACAAGCGCGTAAGGAAGAAATAGAAGCGCTTGGGGTTTTCCAAAATGTGTATGTTGCAAGCGCAAGCAAGGCGGAGGGCTGCGAAGCGCTCTTTGCTGCACTTGAACCATTTGCAGAGGTTGGCCCTCACTATTTTGATGCAGATTCCTATACGGACATGCCAGAAAAAGAGTTGGTTGCAGAATTACTACGCGAAAAAGCATTGCTTTTCATGCGCGATGAAATCCCACATGGTATCGCTGTGGTAGTAGAAAGTTTTAAAGAAAAAGAAGGCAAGAACAAAATTTTTATCGAAGCAAATATCTACTGCGAACGAGAAAGCCATAAAGGGATGATTATTGGTAAAGGCGGCGAAATGCTAAAGAAAATTTCAAGTGCTGCTCGCCTTGAGTGCCAAGAGTTTTTAGGTTGCTACGTAAACCTTAAATGCTGGGTAAAAGTAAAGGCAGATTGGCGCGATAACGAATATTTGCTCAACAATCTAGGTTTTAAACAACAAAAGAAATAATATCTTTCGCCGCCACAGGACAAATTTTCCACGTATCTTGCGCTATGCTATCGTTAACACTAACGCTAGAAAGAAGGTGCAGTATGGAAGAAAACAGTCAATGGCAGGCTTTTGTCGAAACAGGTGAGATACACCATTATCTGCGATACAAAGAGCAACAAGCGCAGGCAATGGCACAGATACAGCCACAAAAGGAGCTTGCGGATGGACGCATTTGTGACGTCAGCACTGGTACTACGAGAAGTGAAGTATAATGATGCAGATCGTATGCTCACCTTGCTTACCCCAGAGCATGGTGTAATTTCTGCATCAGCAAAAGGCAGCCTGCGCCTGAAAAACAAACTTTTCAGTGCCTGCGGGCTGTTTTGTTATTCCGAATTCAAGTTATTGCCCGGTAAAAGTGTGTGCCGCGTGGAAGAAGCCTCGGTAAAAAATGTATTTCATGGATTATCTTCTTCAATTGAAGGAATGGCATTAGCCATGTATCTTGCGGAAATCGCCATGAGCCTTTCACCCTCTGGTCAAGAAAGCGATAAGCTGCTACGACTGCTGCTCAATAGCTTTTACTTATTAAGTGAAAAGAAGTGCAGTGTTGCACAGGTGAAGGCGGTATTTGAACTGCGTGCAATGAGCGAATGTGGTTTTTTACCGCAATTGCTTTGCTGTAAAAAATGTGGCAAATATGATGGTCAATCATTTTATTTTGATGTTACAGACGGCTATTTGCTGTGTGAAGATTGTGCGAATGCAGAGCATAAAACAACGAACTTAAATGAAGGTTCCTTGTTTGCTGTGAGACATATCTGTTTGGTCGAAGATAAAAAAGTGTTTTCTTTTCAAATTTCGCCTGTCGCGCAACATTTTCTTGCTGTTGTTGCAGAGCAATATGCATTAATTCACCTGGATAAGCCACTAAAAAGTTACACGTTTTTAAAAACATTATTATAAGGTGTATATCTGCGCAACATGACAAAGCATTTCTGCACCTCACCAAGAATACAAACAACAAAGGATTTTAGAATGGACATTACTTATTTAAAAACCCTTGAATTAGACAAAATTATTGCAAAGGCAAGTGAATATTGTACTTGTAGCGAAACTCGAGAAAAAATGCTTGCCCTCATGCCGCAAGACGATATCGATGAGGTGCGCTTTCAGTTGAATTTGACCAATACCATCAGTGATCTTCTCATCAAACAGGGTTCTCCGCGTTTTGGTGGGGTCGAAGGGGTACAAGGGCTCGCAACACGCGCCGTCAAGGGCGGTGTGCTCTCAATGGGTGATTTGTTGCTTGTGGCGGGTGCACTGCGCAATTTTCAGAATTTATCCAGTTGGTATGGCGAAAATGCGACGGATATGCGCCCCACAGATGACTTGTTTTTTGCCCTTTCACCACAACCACAATTAGAAAAACAAATTTCCGAGGCAATCTTATCTCCAGAAAAAATGGCAGATACCGCTTCTAGCACATTGCACGATTTACGGCGAAAAATTCGCGCCACAGAAAACCAAATCCGCGATAAGTTAGAAGGGATGATACGCAAGTCGGAGAGCGTAAAATACCTGCAAGAATCGGTTGTTTCTGTGAGAAACGGTCGCTATGTTGTGCCTGTCAAAAACGAATATAAAGGCGAAGTTGGAGGCATCATTCACGATGTATCTTCCACTGGCGCAACGGTGTTTGTAGAGCCACAAGCTGTTGTAGAAGCAAATGCAAAAATACTGCAATTAAAATCACAAGAAGCACAAGAAATTGAGCGTATCTTGATTGCATTTACCGGTCAAGTCGCGGTGATTGAACCGCAATTCCAATATAGCTATGAGTCGATGCTTGCAATTGATTTACTGCTCGCAAAGGCGAAGCTAGGACATGAACAACGTGCATTTATGCCCAAAATTAACACCACACAACACTTCTCGTTAGTGCGTGCTCGTCATCCTCTCATTGACCCTGCAAAGTGCGTACCAATTGACATTGCGCTTGGCGAAACATACGATAGCTTGCTTGTAACAGGCCCCAACACAGGCGGTAAAACGGTTACCTTAAAAACGGCGGGTTTGCTTTGCGCCATGGCGCAGTGTGGTTTTTTAATCCCTGCGGATGAAAATAGCTCTGTTTGTGTGTTTGAAAATTTCTTAGTTGATATCGGAGATGAGCAAAGCATTGAGCAAAGTCTTTCGACCTTCTCAGGGCACATTGCCAAAATCACGGGTATTTTAAATTTAGCCCGCCGTAGAACGCTCGTATTACTTGATGAATTGGGTGCTGGCACCGACCCCGCAGAAGGTGCAGCGCTTGCCATTGCGATTTTAGAGGCCTTGCGTAGCTGCGGTGTACTCATGATGGCTACAACACATTATGCTGAGTTAAAAGTGTTTGCGCTTGAAACTCCTGGGGTTGTAAATGCCAGCTGTGAATTTGACCTTGAAACCTTGCGCCCAACCTATCGTTTGAGCGTGGGTGTGCCAGGTAAATCCAATGCATTTTTAATCAGTGAAAAACTAGGGGTGCCTTCTTATATTATTGAGGCAGCTAATCGCCATCTCTCTAGTGAAAACAAACGGTTGGACAGTGTATTAAGCCAGTTAGATGAACTGAAATTAGAGCTGCGCGCAAGCCAAGATGAAGCGGCACGGTTACAATACGAGGCAACACATCAACTAGAGGCAGCACAACAAAAGCGAGATGCGCTAATTGCACAAGGCGAAAATGAACTAGAAGCAGCCCGCGCAAAAGCCCGTGCGATGGCACAATCGGTAGAGGCAGAAGCCTATGCCTTAACCGAAGAATTACGCAAACTTCAAAAAGACGAAAAAATGTCTGCGGCACAGCGCGCCATTCGTGCACGCGAGATTGCAAAAAAAGACAGTGAAAAATTATTTGTACAAAGCGAAGTCGTACACCAAGCAAAAAAAGAGTTTGTGCCACTCAAAAGTGTTACAGTTGGGCAAGAAGTATGCATTGCCTCCCTTGGGCAAAATGCAATCGTTATGGCACTGCCTGACCGCAATGGCGATGTTCTTGTGCGAGCAGGGATTATCAAAACCAAGGTGAAACTAAAAGGACTGAAACAACCTGAAAAACTAATTAAAAACACCCCTGTACCCAAAACACGTGCACAAGAGCGGTATAGCCGAAAAACTGCTGGCAAAAACGGCGGAGGCAAGGTTGACCGTGTAGAACGCAGTGTGAAAATGGAATGTACTCTGTTGGGCTTAACCGTAGAAGAAGCCTTACATGAAGCCGATTTATTTATGGATCAAGCACTATTAAGTGGACAAAGTATTGTTTATCTGATCCACGGCAATGGAACAGGCGCTTTACGTAGCGCAATCCATCAACGATTAAAAGGGCATCGGCAAGTAAAATCATTCCGTCTCGGTCGTTACGGTGAAGGGGAGAGCGGTGTTACCGTAGTAGAATTCAAATAAACGTTCTGCCCAATAAATACAAAATATACGCATATAACAAAGCACCTACAATAACTTGGCAATTGTCATCACGCTAGTATTTCATCTAACATGGCACGTCAAGCTGTTGTAGGTGCTTTTATTTAAGCGTAATGTAATTTGAGTAGGTGAAAATCCATCTGCAACTATATTAAAACTGTGTGGCATATCCACAGCGTTTACAAAGTTCTTCAGCAGGCTGTCTGCGCGAAAAGCCATCATAAATAGCTTTGCTGCGATTGCTTTCTAAAATATCAGAAAACGATGTTTCTAAGGCATTTCCCAAGGGGATATCACCCTTGCTGTCAAGGCAGCAAGGCACCACAGTGCCATCGCAAAGAATTGCAACTTGATTGCGCAGTGCATGGCAAAAAACAGGTTGATTGGTGCGTGGTGCATCCATTGAAGGCCATGCAAAGCGATTTGACTTGCCAAGGAACAGTTTTGCTTTTAAGGCGACACCACCAGTTTGTGTAATAGAATGATATAATTCTTGTGTGCTTTTCGCATCTAGCCCAAGTTGTGCGCAAAGTGGCAGAAAGAGCTCCGTGTTATCAATATCTGTAACACCAAGGTTCCACAGGCGCAATTCGCATAAAACATCATGGTCAGCGGCTGCATTTGCAAAGGCGACAACGTCGCGTAAATAGGTTGCACGCACTGTCTGATCGCTTGTTTCTAAGCTGTGCAACGAAACACTCACTTTGCGCAATGCTGGCGCAAATAGCAACATTTCTTGTTGTTTTGCAAGTAGGGTACCGTTGGTGGTAATATTGACGCGAAATCCCGCTTGATGTGCAAGCGAGAGAAACGTTGCAAGTTGTGGGTGTAGCAGTGGTTCGCCTAAAACATGTAAACAAAGATAATCGGTATATGGTTTCACCGCATTTAAAATAGTCTGGAATTCCGCTGTGCTCATAAAACGAGCGGGACGATGATTTCCAAGGCAAAAACTACAAGATAGATTGCAAATGTTCGTGATTTCGATATAAACACGGGAGAAGCGCTTTTTCATCAAATCTCCTCCATCAGCATAATACGCAATGCCTTGATGAACGATTCATCTTGTGCGCATGTGCGTTTCGCCGAACCTTTTACCCGTTCGCCAGCAGCACGTCGTTTCTTGGTTTGATAACGCACCTCTAGCAAAGATTCAATATTAAAATCGGTGTAGCGCATTCCATTTTGGTTTAAAATACGTGCTTTCCGAGCAAGTGCCATAGCAGCGAGCCCGTAATCTTGTGTGATGACAATATCATTTGGCTTCAGCAAATTAACAAGTGCAAAATCCACGCTATCAGCGCCCTTAGAGAAAGTGAGGGTAGTAGCTCCTGCACGCTGATAATAATGTGACGTATCACATAAAATATAACACTCCACTTTAAATTCTTTAGCAAGTACAATCGCTTGGTTTACTACGGGGCAACCATCAGCATCAATTAAAATTCTATAATCCATAACACACCTTCTTTTTGTTTATATGAATTAGTATAGCATATCTTTACGTTAGAAACCACCTTATAAGGTGTAATCCGTGCCGATTCTTCTATTCAAAAACGGTACGAAGCCCAATAAAAAAGGTGTAAAACAAAGAAAATCCTCTGTTTTACACCTTTTTTATTTATAACATAACTTGATGGTTATCAATATTAGCTCACGCTACTGTATCAGATGTATTATCTTTTTGCAACAATTTTTGGAACCCTTGTACCGCAACGATTACACCGAGCGCAAACAAGGCAATCGCAAACGACAGCTGCAATAAATCACCAGCAAGCGCAGTGCTTGTAAGTGTGATAAGACCAATTAGCTTGGTATAGATTGTCATGCTAAGTGCTGTTAATGTAACCCCAAGCATAATGCACATTGGAATCCATAGCATAAAACCTTTTCGGTTGGTTTTCTTTAAGAATACCGCACAAGCAATCAATGCGAGAGCACTTAATAATTGGTTCGCAGAACCAAAGAGTGGCCAAATATTTGCGTAACCGATTTTGGCAAGCATATACGCAAACACAAGCGTAATTACAGTTGCAAAATATTTGTTGGTGCAAACTTTGCGCCAGAGAGGCATCGTTTCGTCTTCTGTTTGCGCATCTAAGAACAACTCTTGGAACGATAAGCGACCGATACGCGCCACACTATCCAGACTAGTGAGCGCAAAAGCGGAAACGGCAAGATTGATTAGTGTAAATACAACACTGTACGGTGCGCCAATGCTTTCCAAAAAGGTTGCAACACCGCCGGCAAAGATAAGAGAAGGTGTGGTATAACCAAGCTCTGCTGCACCAACTGTGCCATTCGTAAAACTAGCGACGGCAATCAATGCAATGACCGCAAGAAGAGATTCTAGTAGCATTGCACCAAACGATACAGGCAACATATCTTTTTCGTTTTTAATTTGTTTAGAAGATGTACCAGAAGATACTAGACTGTGGAAACCAGAAACTGCGCCACAAGCGATTGTAACAAACAAAATAGGGAACATGCTACCAGTGCCTTCTACATAGTAACTAGTGAAAGCAGGTAGGTTTACGCTAGGATTTGCAACAACAATACCGACTAATGCCGCAGCAATCATAAACAGTAATAAATAACTGTTTAGATAGTCACGTGGCTGCAACAGCGCCCAAACAGGCACAACGGATGCAATCAGAATATAAACAAAAATCGCAAAATGCCAACTGCCAGCACTAATCCCAAGCAATGGTAGTGCCATGCCGATTGCAACGCCTACAACCAAAAGCACAATCGCAATTGCCGTATTAATCCATTTGTTTAATTTCACATAACGCAGTAGCAAACCAAGACCGACAGCTTCTAATATAAATAGACAGCTCGTGGTGGCAACCGCGCCATTTGCGTTATTGGTTGCGACGACATCGCTGTTGCTTACAAAAGTATTCGCAACAACATCCGCAAAAGCAGCAATCACCAGGATACAGAATAACCAGCAGAACAAAAGAAAGAGTTTCTTGCCCATTTTTCCGATATATTGCTCAATGATATATCCAATGGTACGTCCTTTGTTTTTGACCGATGCATACATTGCTACAAAATCTTGCACTGCACCAAAGAACACTCCGCCGAATAAAATCCAAAGTAGCACCGGAACCCACCCAAACACGGCTGCTTGAATAGGACCACTAATTGGACCCGCACCTGCAATGGATGCAAATTGATGTCCGAACACCACCTGCGTTTCCGCTGGTACATAATCTACGCCGTCCTCCATCTCGTAAGCAGGTGTTTTCGCCTTGGGATCAATGCCCCAAGTTTTACATAAATATCGACCATAAATTAAGTATGCGCCCCCTAATACAACGCATGCAATGCCTAACAAACCTAAGCCCGTCATAAAATTCCTCCCCAATATTTTATACATGTGTAAATTGTTAACAGATTATATCATAAACCTTCACAAAATGAATGTCAATAGATTGCATCCTGAATGAATTTCAAGCAAATACTACTAAAATTGATTTGCTTTCATTTCTCGATTGACGAAAAAAGTTTTCGAAAACAGTTGACAGAACCCGCCCAATTATGATATTATATTTGAGCAGCCTAGCGCAGAGATGTGCAAGGTAGTGATAATATGCGAGGGTGGCGAAACTGGCAGACGCGCATGCTTGAGGTGCATGTGGGCAACCTTGAGGGTTCAAATCCCTTCTCTCGCACCATAGGAAAAACCCGCAGAACAGCTATATTTTGGCTATGTTCTGCGGGTTTTTTAGTTACCTAACGTGTACAAATATTGACCAAAAAGTTCGTAAAACATCCCTGTTTTCGTAAAATCTTCGTACGAAAACAGGGATGTTTTTTGTTTTAGGATATTTTGTTGTTGAAATAGAGGTCGAAAAAACATGATTGACTTTTTGAAAAAAAGGAATATAATCAAGTTGTAAATAGCATATACCACAAACAAATGAGGAGAGAAACGATTGCCCAGACCAAGAAAGTGCAGAAAAGTATGCCGCCTGCCAGAAAATAACGGGTTTGTACCGATGACGCAAGCAAAAGAAGCAGAGCCCGTCATATTGCAAATTGATGAATATGAAACCTTACGCATCATTGACCGAGAGGGTTTTTCGCAAGAGCAATGCGGAGAATACATGCATATCGCAAGAGCTACGGTGCAGCAGATTTACACCAGCGCTAGAAAAAAATTAGCCGACGCGCTTGTGGAGGGGCGACCTATCCATATTGTAGGTGGAGAATATCTACTGTGCGATGGCAAAGAACGCAAGTGTGGCTGTGGTGGTTGCCGCAAACATAGACAATGCGAAAAGCAAGGGGAGCAGAAAATGAAAATTGCAATTCCTTTAGATGAAAATAAACAGGATATGTGTCTCGTATTGGCTCGTGCGCCATTTTTCTTGTTTTGCCAAGATGACGCGCAAGAAATCGTAGAAAATCCAGCCGCCAATGCCCAAGGCGGTGCAGGTGTACAGGTGGCGCAATTTTTGGTGGATAGCAATGTCGCGATATTGATTACACCGCGTTGTGGTCAAAATGCAGCAGATATATTTACCGTAGCCGCGATAAAAATTTATAAATCAGTAGAGAAAGCCGCAATGGACAATTTGAAAGCATACCAAAATGGAACGTTGGAAGAATTGACTAAGTTCCATGGTGGGTTCCATGGTGTTCAATGAAAATTGCATGTTTGAGCGGTAAAGGTGGCGCTGGAAAAACCTTTGTTGCAGTTAATTTGGCAGCGGCTGCTGAACGATGTGTGTATATTGATTGTGATGTGGAAGAACCCAATGGACGATTATTTTGGAAACCAGAAGATGTGCAGACAAAAGAAGTCTTTACGTCATTACCGCAGTTTGATGGAACAAAATGTAATGGCTGTAAAAAGTGCGTAGCATTTTGCAAATTTCATGCACTTGTGTATATCAAAGAAAAACCCATGGTCTTTTCAGAGATGTGTCATCATTGTGGTGGATGCCAACTTGTTTGCCCAGAAGGTGCTGTATCAGAGATCCCAAAAACGGTTGGCATTTTGGAAATAGGACAATATTAATTGAAAAATTAAACGCAAGAAATGGCTTACTTTTACTTTTTCAATCGTGCATTTAGTTTTACAAACGTGTAAACTATACTCATAGCTGTCTGACCAGAAAGGAGCTGAC
>JAWXUQ010000148.1:0-2169 GCA_044426225.1 Faecalibacterium sp.
CTTCAGGTGCAGGTGCTGCTTCAGGTGCAGGTGCTGCTTCAGGTGCAGGTGCTGCTTCGGGTGCAGGTGCTACTTCAGGAATTACATCGGTCGCAATGGGTTCTTTTACTTCGCTCATCATTTCCTCCTCGTGATTTTAAATAAAATTTAAATTCGATGTTTTTATTATAGCAGTTTCGCTTTTCATCTGCAAGAAAAAAATAACATTTATCGCATTTTATCTTGTTTTTCGCACAAACCCACACAAATAAACTCCGCAGCGCGAAGTGCGAATTTAGCATAGCCTTAGTCATGCAGTGAGCAGCAGGTTAGTGACGTGCACCCACCGCAAAAGGCATTTGCTTAATGAGCCCGAGCGCGCACGCGAAGGGGGAGTTTAGCATAGCCTTTGTTAGACCAGTGAGCAGCAGGTTAGCGCCGTGCGCCCGCCGCAGCGGGTGGTTCGAGCTTAGGCGAGGACATTCTAAGGCGCGTTCTGCGTACGAACGGACAAAAAGGCAGTGCCTAATTTCGACCAGAAAAACCATCGCAAAATTACGAACATTACCGCGACATGCGAGTGGGTGGTTCGAGCTTAGGCGAGGACATTCTAAGGAACGCTCTGCGCACGAACGGGCGGGAAGTCTTGCAACTCCCCGCCCGCTTTTAGTTATAAAAGGTTATCAACCACAGCCGCAGCCGCCGAACCCATTCTGAAAATGCCCATAAGCATCCATGCAGTCCTCTGCCGGGTTCTTCATGCACAGATGAACCGCAGCCGTCTTAAAGGCAAGAGGCAATGCGAGCACATTTGGCTCTTTGCCCACAAATTTACGTTTTGCGTCCTCGAGTGCTTCTTCAAAGGTTGCGCGGGTTTTGAGACCCATGCCACGTGCATAGCCAGGTTCTTGCGCGCCGACAATGTAGATTGCGCTCGTGTTCATCTCTGCAATGTGACCGCAGCTCATCATAGAGAAGCCGTGGAAAGGATGGAACGCATTGGTGAAGCGATATTTGCGGATATATTCCTCGTTGGTGGCAAAGTATTCGCCGTAACGGTTCATATCAGGCAGGGTGTTCATGTAATCCTGTTGGAACATATCGTAGCATTCGCGCAGGTAAGGCCATTTTTGCTCATGGAAATTACCATTGCATAGACTAGCGCAGATGATAACGCAGTTATCACTCATGATACGTTTGTGGCGCAGCACCTGTGCGCTGAGGGCTTGCATCATCATGATGGGGTTGGTGCCCATGCCATCACCGTAATGGAATTTCTGAGGCATACCAAATACCATCACATCATATTTCTTTTCTGCCCAGTGCACATAGGTGCGTTTGTCAGCAATTTTCCAGCTGAGTGGTTGCATTTCTTTGGCATAGCCACTGAAAATGGCAATCTGACGGGATTTGCTATCGAGTACTGCGTCACAGCAGAAGAATGGATGTCCCATGCCCTCTTCCATCTTCATACTGATTTCATCAAACTTGCTGCGCATTAAGCTGCTACCGTTGACTGGGGTGAAGTCATTGCGATGCATGACGCTTGGCACGTGATGGCTTGCGATAGACTGCCAGTTGCTGATACCAGTGGCACTGTGTTTGTAGCCGCCCGAATAACCGCCGTAAGGGTTACCCTGTACGTGACCGATTAAAATTGCCAAATCTGCATCGTGCACATAGCGGTTCATCGAAACGGAATCGCCACGGTCAGTTTTGCCAAGGTGCACCATGTTTTCAGGGTCCTCAGAGTCATGGCTGATAATCTGACCATTTGGCCAGAAGGAATAGAACAATTCATCGCCAAAGAGCGCATGTGCATCCTCTTCGGTAGAACGAGGGTGCAAGCCATTCGAGATGATAAACATGATATCTTTGTGCTCTACCCCTACGCTGTATAGTTCTTCAAGCAATAGCTTGATGGAAACCTTGCGGTGACTGGTGGGCTGTTCGCCGCCTTTTACACGGTCAGGCACAATAAAAGTGACTTTGCTGCCTTTTTTGACAAGCTCGGTGACAGGCTGCATGCCGATGGGATTGCGAATGCTTTCTAGATAAGCCTCCACTAATTTTTCTTCGGGGATATGATCAGGGTCAGGCACGGTGACACCAGGGATAAAGCTATCGGTGTTATCGGGCAGGTTAGCAGACATGGTGCCTGCGCCATATTCAAATTCAAATTGTTTCATA
>JAWXUQ010000009.1:0-54517 GCA_044426225.1 Faecalibacterium sp.
GTGATGGGGTAAATTGCAGCTACTTCCGTAAAGGCGTAGGCTACATGAGCGGCAGCGGTATTGCCGTCCATTGTTTGCTTTGCTCTTGGCATAAGTTTTCCTCCATTATATATGTTTTTTATAGGGAACAAATTATGAAATAATTGCACCTTTTCGTTAGTTAGACATAACTAACAATTATCGCAATTACTCGTATACCTATTTTAGCAAAGTTTCACAGGAAAGTAAATAAAAACTCTCGATAATTTAACCCAATAATCGCTTGAAATATTATGCAAATTGTACAATGGTTGGTTATTTTTTTAACAAGGTGCCCCTTCCAAGCCCCTTGCTCTTAGCCAAAGTGGCAAAATTTGGTATCGTTGTGATTTTTTCGCGGTGTGTTTTTGCATCATGTACACTCTTTTGCGATAAAACAAGGGTCAGTTCCATAAAACAAAGGAAGCGTTCTTTTTGATAGCAGGCACCTTTCCAAAACACAGTCCGTTTTGCCCGCCCATACTTGACAGAAAAAGCAAAGACATTTACACTATTTATGACAGGATTTTCCATCCGCCCATTGCATCGATTATCACTGCGTTGGGCTGTTTTTTTTACAAAGGAGTGTAAGCGCATGAATGACACACATCACGAAACCTTTTTATCCCGCGAAGTTATTTTTGAAGGGCGGGTATTCACCACCACCCGCGATATTGTGCGGTTAGAAAATGGCAAAGAAGCAGTGCGCGAAATGACCCACCACAACGGCGGCGCTTGCATTGTACCCTACACTGCCGATGGCGAAATTTACATGGTGCGCCAGTACCGTTATCCCTTTGGGCAGGAGCTTTGGGAGTTACCCGCAGGCAAGCTAGAAAAAGGGGAGGACCCATTCCTTGCTGCGCAGCGCGAACTAGAGGAAGAATGCGGTGTAACGGCAAGTGATTATTTCTCTCTTGGCGAATTTTACCCCACAGTTGGCTTTTGCACTGAGAAAATTTATATGTGGGTTGCAACCGGACTGACCAAAACTGCCATGCATTTAGATGACGATGAATTTTTAACCCCTGAAACCTTTCCCCTAGAAACGGCATACAAAATGGTAATGGCGGGCGAAATTTGCGATGGCAAAACCGTTGCGGGCATTTTAAAATTGCACGCACTGGTGCAAGAAGGCAAGCTGTAACGCATACGTTTAAAATGCTACTCATACCATTTATATAGAGGACTTCATGGAACTATTATACCAAGACAATGCAATCATCGTATGTGTTAAACCCATCGGGGCAGACAGTGAGGACGGCAAACCCAACTGCATGCCCGCCCTTTTGCGCGCTGCGCTTGGGCTTGCGGATGACGCGCCAATTTATACCGTGCACCGCCTAGATAAACAGGTGAGCGGGGTGATGGTATATGCCAAAACCAAACAGGCCGCCGCCGTGCTGAGTACCCAAATGCAACAGCACCAATTCACCAAGGAATACCGCGCAGTGGTAGAGGGGATACTAAGCCAACCCCTGCAAACGGAAAACACACCACCTTTGCCAAGCGGAAGATGGGAAGATTTGCTATACCATGACAAACGCAAAAACAAAGTATTTGCCGTAAAAAAAGAGCGCAAAGGGGTAAAACATGCCGCGTTGCGCTATCAGGTACTTGGGCAAATAGCTATGGCAGCGACACCCGCTTTGGCGCAAAACTTGACCTTACTAGAAATAGCGCTTGAAACCGGGCGCACCCATCAAATCAGAGTGCAATGCGCAAGCCGCAAGCTGCCCCTTGTGGGGGATAGCCGCTATGGCAGCAAAACCAAAGGCTGTGACATCGCCCTGTTTAGCCACAAAATTGCTTTTTATCACCCTATTACCAAAGAATTTGTCTCGTTTACAAAAGAAGTGCCCGAGACCTTACCATGGTGTTTATTTTAAAGACATTTTCCTTGCTTTTCCCTATTTCCTATCATTGTTCAACACAGAAAGAAGTCCCTTATGCAGCACTTTGAACCGAGCTTCGCACCTGCGAAACCCACGGCAGCGGAATATAACTTTGCCGATATTTACGAAATTTTAAAACAAGAAATCATCGATTTGACCGCAAAACCCGGCAGCTTGATGAGCGAAAATCCACTTTGCAAACGCTTTGGCGTATCGCGCACCTTAATCCGTGGGGTGTTGCAAACCTTGCAAGAGGAAGAACTGGTGGAGATTGTGCCCTATAAAGGCACCTGGGTGACACTGCTAAATTTCGATATTGTCAATCAGCTAATTTTTGAACGGGTCGCGGTTGAAAGCCGCGTATTGCGCGAATTTATTGCCACTGCGAGCGATGGCGACTTTGCGCTGATTGCTAAGCGTCTGCTGCGCCACGAAGAAATTATGCGGCAAAAACCGCTTGATTTAAACCGCCTATATGCCCAGGATAGCCTGCTGCACGAAACATGGTTTGCCGCCACAGGCAAACTTTACCTCTGGAAAAACCTTCAAAATGCCCATGCCGATTATTCTCGTTTTCGGATGCTAGACACCCTAGAGGATGCAAACTTTGAGGAGGTAGTGGCAGACCATCGCTTGCTCATTCAACTGATTACCGAAAAGCGCACCGCCGAGATAGAAGGATTGATTGAGCGGCATTTATATGGCAGCATTCACCGTTTAGATGGCAAAATCAAGACGGAGTTTACCCATTATTTTAAGTGATGCTTTTTGCTGCATTCACCCTTTCCTTGTTTTTTTAAATGATTTTACAAGCACACAACACAACACTCTATCTGTGATTGCCCAAACATGCTATTTCCCTTTATTACATGGCTGTCGCAGGTTTTTTATCACGTCCGATCGGAGATTATATGAAAAAACGCAATCAGATTTTACTTGGTGTTTTAACGGCAATGCTTACCCTGCTGCTTGCTGGCTTTATTGGGCTTTGCATTTATGCCTCTGATTACCGCACCCTAGAAGCAGAATATTACACCATTTTTGACCAAGAAGATGTGCATACCCTTGATGGGATGATTTATTTTGAAGCGGATAGTGATGCCGGGATTGTCTTTTACCCCGGTGGGCGGGTGGAATACATTGCTTACGCACCACTTTGCGAATCATTACAAGAACAGGGCATAAATGTGTTCCTTGTCGATATGCCCTTTAACATGGCAAACTTTGGGATCAATAAGGCAAGCGGCATTATCGCAGAATACACCGAGATTACCGATTGGTATATCAGCGGGCACTCGCTTGGTGGGGTGGCCGCAAGCATGTATGCCAGTTGGAACGCTGATAAAATAGAAGGTCTTATTTTGGTGGGCATTTATCTGGCAATGGATTACGACCTCGAAAAGACCATCACCATCAATGGCTCAAACGATTTGCGAGTGGGGGATAGCGTAGACTACACCACCAACGTTTATATCATTGAGGGCGGCAACCACGCACAGTGGGGCAACTACGGACCCAACGAAGGCGATGGTGAAGCGACCATCACCGCAGAGGAGCAGCAAGCACAAGGCACCGCATTGATTGTCGATTTTATTACCGATTGATGTGAAAAATAGCAAACAAAAAGAGATTTTCCCCGACCAATAAACCATTGGTATTGGGGAAAATCTCTTTTTTTGTTTTTTGTGGTGTTTTATTCTTCCGTTTCTTCCGCAACCAAATCTTCGACCACAGCGCTTGCTTCTTCTGCCTCTAGGGCGGCAAGCTCTTCTGCACTCAGCTCTTCTGCTTCGGCTTCTTCTGGTTTTTCTACCACTGCGGTTTCATCTTTTTCGGTGCGAGCCAGTACCATAACCTTATCTTCTTCGCCCACACGCATGACGCGCACACCGCTGCCATAACGGCTTTGCACGGTGATATCCGCCGCATGCATACGGATAATAATGCCTTCTTGCGAGATTAAAATAACATCATCAATTTCATCGATAATCTTAACACCGGCAACCATATCACGTTTGAGATCATAGTTGCGGATGCCCTTACCGCCACGGCTTTGTAGGCGATAATCATCAATTTTACTGCGGCGCCCTTTGCCGCCTTCCGTAACGGTTAGGATACTTGCATCTGCACGGCAGACGCAAACACCAACCACGCTATCATTTTCACCCAGGCGAATGGCGCGCACACCATGCCCCATGCGTCCCATGCTGCGGGCATCGGTCTCAGCAAAGCGAATAGCCTGCCCGTTTTTAGTCGCAACAATCAGGGTGTCATCACCCGTGGTGATATGTGTCCATGCAAGGGAATCGCCCTCATTCAACGCAATGGCATTTAAGCCAGACTTGCGAATGTTACTGTACTGTGCCAGAGGGGTGCGCTTAATTAAGCCTTTTTTCGTCACCATAGTGACAAAGCCCTCTGTCTGCTGCCCTGCGGATTGGCAAAGCATATTGGTTACTTTTTCATCTGGCTGCAAGGGGAGGATATTCACGATATTGCTACCCTTACTGGTACGGCTGCCCTCAGCGATTTGATACCCTTTTAGACGGAAAATGCGCCCAAAGGTAGTGACAAATAGCACAAAATCATGCGTAGAACCGACAAATAGCTCTTCCACGAAATCTTCTTCTTTACGGGTCATACCAGAAATGCCGCGCCCACCACGGTGCTGTACCTGATAGGTGGTCTTGGGTTGACGCTTGATATACCCTGCATGGGTGAGGGTAAATACACACTGTTCTTCGGGAATTAAATCTTCGATATCAACCTCACCCGAAACCGATTCAATCTCGGTGCGGCGATCATCGCCAAAGCGCTCTTTCATGGCAAGCAGCTCTTCTTTGACAAGTGCCATCACGGCGACGTCATCAGCGAGCAATGCTTTCCATGCATTGATTTTGGCAGTAATCGCATTGAGTTCTTCTTGAATTTTAAGAATTTCTAGCCCTGCTAATCGACCAAGCTGTAATTTGACGATAGCATCTGCCTGGATATCATCAAATTCAAAGCGTTCCATGATAGCAGCCTTTGCCTCAGGGATACCGCCTTTACAGCCGCGAATGGTTGCGATGATTTCATCCACCACATCAGTCGCGCGCTTTAATCCCTCTAGGATATGGGCGCGGTCGCTTGCCTTTTTCAGGTCATGCTCGGTGCGGCGACGGATAATTTCATTCTGGAAGGTGACGTATTTTTTAATCATCTGTTTCAGGGTCATTACTTTAGGGGTGCCCTTATCTAGTGCAATCATAATGACGCCGACGGTATCTTGCAACTGGGTATAACGATATAACTGATTGAGGACAACCTGCGGGTTTGCGTCCTTTTTCAGCTCAATCACAATGCGCATGCCTTTGCGGTTGGTTTCATCGTTTAAGTCACTAATTCCCTCGATTTTTTTATCTTTGACATAATCCGCAATGCTCATCAATAGACGTGCTTTGTTGACCATATAAGGGATTTCAGTGATAACAATCTGGAATCGACCATTTTTCTTTTCTTCAATTTCGGCACGTCCGCGCAGCGTGATTTTGCCGCGCCCTGTTGCGTAAGCCGAACGAATGCCGCTGCGCCCCATGATGATACCATAGGTTGGAAAATCAGGTCCTTTGATATGTTCCATCAGTCCGGGCAGGTCAATTTCTGGATTATCAATCAGTGCAATACAGCCATCCACCACTTCGCATAGGTTGTGGGGTGGGATGTTCGTTGCCATACCAACTGCGATACCCTGCGAGCCATTACAAAGCAAGTTTGGAAAACGGCTAGGCAGAACACTAGGTTCTTTTTTAGTTTCATCATAGTTTGGCGACCAATCGATGGTTTCTTTCTCTAAATCGGTCAGCAGTTCCACCGCCATTTTGCTCATGCGGGCTTCGGTATAACGATAAGCAGCAGGAGGGTCACCATCGACCGAACCAAAGTTACCCTGACCGTCCACAAGGGGATAGCGCAAGGAGAAATCTTGCGCCAGACGAACCATGGCATCGTAAACCGAGGCATCACCATGTGGATGGTAAGAACCAAGCACAGCACCAACCGTATCCGCAGATTTGCGGTAGGGATGCTGTGGGTCGTTATTACGCTCATACATGGTATAAAGAATGCGGCGATGTACTGGTTTTAAGCCATCGCGCACATCAGGCAAGGCGCGGGCAACGATAACCGACATGGAATAATCCAAAAAGGCTGTTTCTATTTCTTCTTTGACATCGCGCACGATGACCTTGGTACCGACCTGTGCTGTTACGGGCGCAAGGGTTTCTTCGCTATTTTTCTGATTTTGATCCATTGTTTCACCTTTACTTATTTTGGGTTTATATATGGGATTTTAGTTATCGTTACTTATACATCTAAGTTTGCATATTGCGCATTGCGTTCGATGAACTGGCGGCGAGGTTCTACTTGGTCGCCCATCAAGATAGTAAATGCTTCATCTGCTTTTTCTGCATCTTCAATTTTGATTTGCACAATCACACGGCTGTCTGGATTCATGGTGGTTTCCCATAGCTGATCGGGGTTCATTTCACCAAGACCTTTATAGCGGTTGATTTTTGCGCTTGGCATTTCTGCGGACAGGCTTGCAAGCTCTGCATCGTTATAGGCATATTCAATTCGCTGCCCTTTTTGTACTTTGAAAAGGGGAGGCTGTGCTACATAGATATAACCATGTTCAATAAGTGGGCGCATATAGCGGAAGAAGAAAGTCAACAGCAGGGTACAGATATGCGAGCCATCAACGTCCGCATCGGCCATGATGAAAATTTTGTGGTAACGGATTTTTGAAATATCAAATTCTTCGCCAAGCCCACAGCCTAGTGCGGTAACCACAGGCATTAATTTTTCGTTACCATATACTCTGTCTACACGTGCTTTTTCTACGTTGAGCATTTTACCCCAGAGTGGCAAAATTGCTTGAATGTTACTGTCTCGGCCGAGCTTTGCAGAACCGCCCGCCGAGTCACCTTCGACGATGAATACTTCAGTTTTTGCAGGGTCTTTTTCACGGCAATCCGCGAGTTTACCCGGCATACGTGTGCTTTCAAGGGCACTCTTACGACGCACCAATTCACGGGCACGTTTTGCTGCTTCACGCGCACGCGCTGCTTGGGTTGCTTTTTCAAAAATTGCCTTTGCAACCCCTGGATTTTCCTCAAAAAATTCAGTCAGCTTACTGTATACCATGCCTGATACAAGCCCACGAATTTCTGGATTACCAAGGCGACCTTTGGTCTGCCCCTCAAATTCTGCTTCTTGTAATTTAACCGAAATAATGCAGGTTAAGCCTTCGCGCACATCACTGCCCGATAGGTTATCATCTTTATCTTTAATCAAATTATGACTGCGTCCATAATCGTTAAATACACGTGTTAGCGCAGATTTAAAACCATCTTCATGGGTGCCACCGTCTGGGGTGTTGACGTTATTTGCAAAGCTAAGCAATAGCTCATTGTAGCTAGAGTTATACTGTAAAGCAATTTCTGCGACTCCGCGTTCTGTCTGCCCACGCAAGTAAATGACCTGATGGTGCAGCACATCAAGCGAACGTTTTTCATGTAGATAGGTGACAAAACTTTTGATACCACCCTCATAGCACATGGTTTCTGCACGATAGCAGGGTTCACCCAAAGTAGTGGTTTCATTACCTTCTTCATCTTGGGTAACGATGGTAGGGGTGATGAGAGAGCGTTCATCGGTGAGGGTTATTTTTGCACCTGCGTTTAGGAAACTTTCCTCACGCAGACGTTTTTCGAGTACCTCAAAATCATATACAAGGGTTTCTTTGAACATTTCATGATCAGGCTTAAAGGTGATGGTGGTACCAGAGCCTTCTTCACTCGCGGCGCCCAAATGTTGCAAATCACCAATGGCATCGCCGCGCTCAAAACGCTGCAAATATTCTTGTCCTTCACGGCGCACACGTACCTCAAGCCATTCGGAACATGCGTTTACAACCGAGGCACCAACACCATGTAAACCACCTGCAACTTTATAGCCAGATTCTTCGCCGCCAAATTTACCGCCCGCATGGAGCACAGTAAATACAACCGTAACCGCAGGCAAACCAGTATCGCTTTGGATGTCAACCGGGATACCACGCCCATTGTCTTTTACTTCAATGACGTTATCTTTTAAAATGCTGACATTGATATGGTCACAATATCCTGCAAGCACTTCATCGATTGCATTATCTACAATTTCGTATACAAGATGATGCAATCCGCGTGCACCGGTAGAACCGATGTACATACCAGGGCGTTTACGCACTGCTTCAAGCCCTTTTAGGACTTGGATCTCGTTTGCGCCATACTCGTGGTCTGTACCTGTTTCAGAATTTAGGTTTTGCATGATTTCTTCTGCCATTTAATAAGTTCCTCCAAAGTGTTCGGGTTTTATAAAAATACAGCTGTCTGTAAATTACTTCAATGTTGCGTTTTAGTCAAACAAATAGCGTTTTTTCTATTACTATTTGCAAAATATATCTATATAAAAATCGCAGTATACTGCAACTTTTTTCGTTTTAAAATGTTCCCCGTGGAACATTTTTCCTGTATTATTTTTTACTTTTTAAAAAGCATCTTTTTGCAAAAAAATCAAAAACAAATTTACTTTTTTCTGCCCTTTTCTTGCCAATTTTTTAAAACCGTGTATGTTCTTTTTCGCTGAACCTTGCCGCCCGCCGTTTTAATACCGCTGGCATAAGGGACGAAAGATAGATGGTATCCATTGGGGCATCTGCCACAATAAAACTTTTTGGAATGTCCTCTGAGAGAGGAACCACCGCTGCATTTTGTTGTGCATAACTGAGAAATTCACGTGTTTTTTTTGAAACCGTTGTATTTTCTAAATCAAAAATACCGATGATATCCTCTGTATTCACGACATAATCGCGCCCAAGATGTAAATACAAATGGTGCTCCTTTCCCTCTTATCATTTTAGGTGATTGCAAAATGCAATCGCAGTGAAGCGTGAAAAATGAAGATTTGTAAGTTTTTTCACTTCATAGATGTCCTAAAGGCAATTTTTTTTATTCTTTTAATATGCCTTGTTCCATCGTCACTATTTTACCATCTGTTTTATAAAACGCATTGGGGTCACACGCGGTGATAAACACCTGTTTTCCCTGCATGCGAGTAAGCAAATATTGCTGTCTGTTTTCGTCTAATTCACTGAGCACATCATCTAATAGCATGACGGGATGAACCCCTGTAATTGAATGAGTGCTGGCTGCTTCTGCCAATTTTAGGCTGAGCACCGCACTGCGCTGCTGCCCTTGACTGGCATAAATTTTCGCCAAATCACCATTTAATTTTATTTCAAAATCTTCGCGGTGTGGGCCCACAAGGCAACATCCTGCTGCGATTTCTCTTACCCTACTATGCGCTAATTTTTCTGCAAATTGTCCTATTTCAAACTGTGCTTGATATTTTATCTCTAATTGCTCAGCACCCTTACTAATTTCTTGATAATTTTTCATTGCAAGAGGGACTAGGGTATCGAGATATTGTAGGCGCCGCCGCTGCATTTCTTCACCCTGTTTTGCAATTTCTGTATCATATACATCAAGTAATGGATAAAATGAATTCTGGGCAGATTGCTGTTTCATTGCCTGTTTTAGTGTTGCATTTTTTTGGGCAATAGCACGGATATAGCGACGATAAATGGTAAGGTAATTGGGATATAACTGGCAAAGAGCCCCATCAATAAATCGCCTTCGCCCATCAGGACTACCCTTTACCAAAGTAAGATGATTGGGTGCAAAAACCACCGCAGGAAAATCCCCCGCCAAATTAGTCGCCCTTCCGATGGAAACGTCGTTTTTTTTCGCTTGACGTCCTGCGCGTTCGCTGTCTGGGCGGGCAATGGTAATGCGAATGTTGGTGCTGTCTTGCGGTTCAGGTTCGTTCAATATAGTTTGGTCTATAAACTGACCATCTAACACTGCAAAAGGATTATCTTTTTGAATAAGCTCAACATCTTTGCTACCACGGAAACTTTTCCCACCCGTAAACAGCCAAACCGCCTCTAATAAATTGGTTTTGCCCTGTCCATTGTTACCGCAAATCACAGTAAGCTCAGGGTGTGGGTGAAAATCTGCATCGGTAATATTTCGAAAATGAGAAAGAGAAAGCGATTTTAGTCGCATGGCGCTTAACTCCCGCTTGCAACCTGCACAGATTGCCCTTCAAATGAAATGATATCACCAGGCACGCATTTTTTTCCGCGCATAGTGCATACTGCGCCATTATAAAGAACCTGTCCTTGCTGCACGACCTCTTTTGCCATGCCGCCAGTTTCGCAAAGCCCTGCAAATTTAAGCAGTGCATCTAGCTTAATAAATGGCGTGTGAATGAGTATTTTTTCCATGATTCTCCTTTTTAAATTGGTTTATGTTTGATATAAAAAAGAAATCAATCATTTTTAAAACGAACAGGTAGGACTAAATAGGTGAAATCATTGCCTTCTTCTGGCAGCATTTTCACAGGACTTAACGCACCAGAAATGTGGAACACCACTTTTTCTTTTTTTGCATTGCGTAGTGCATCTAGTAAATAACGGTGATTAAAACCAATTTCAATCCCATCACCTTCGACCTTGGTTTCAAATTCATCCATAACTTTACCAAGGTTAGTTTGGCAGCGTACTTCAACCTTGTTATCTTTGAAGGTAATACGAAGTGGATTTTTGAGACGTTCCGTGATAATTAAAGAAGCGCGTTCAATGGTATCGATAAAATCGCGGCTATCTACGGTGACGCGGGTTCGATAAGAAGCAGGGATAACGTTGCGGTAATTTAAAAATTCGCCTTCAATTACGCGGCTGATTACGGTATAACCATTGACATGGAACACAGTAAAACGGCGGTTTGCAGAAAGATGTACTTCTACTTCATCGTCTGATGGCAGTAAGCGGTTAACCTCTTGCATCGTTTTGCTTGGGATGATGACCCTAATATCTTTTGTTGCGGGGATATCGCGTTCTACAATTGCAAGGCGATATCCGTCAAGGGCTACAACTGTTAATTTTTCGGGTTCTATTTCAAAGAGCATGCCGGTATGGGCAGGTTTTTGGTCATCTTGGCTGACTGCATATAGAGTATAGTCGATAATCTGACGCAACTCACTCGCTTTAAAAGACATGGTGCGAACAGCATCTGTTTTTGGTAAATCTGGATAATCAAAGGAAGTCATGCTTTGTACTTCAAATTGAGCATCGCCACCTTGGATAAAGACGTTTCCTTGGTCAGATACCGTAAGAAGTACGTCCCCCGCCGGTAGGCGATGAATCATATCACTTAATAATTTAGCATTGAGCACAACCTGCCCAGGTTCACGCACATTGGATTCAATGGTAGTGACAATACCCATTTGAAGGTCGTACCCGGTTAAGGTAAGTTGAAAGCCTTCTGCTTTTAAGAGAATGCCTTCTAATACAGGAATGGCAGAGCGTGTTGATACCGCTTTGCTGACACCATCAATGGCATTTTTTAGTAAATGCTGATCACAAATAATATTCAACAGAGGAGTCTCCTTTCTGGATTGCTACGATGGGTGAATTGCAAATTTATTTGTTATAACCTTTAATTATTGTAGGAGTAGTAGTAGGGGCTGTGGATTTTGTGAAAAAGTAGGAAAAGCGGTTGTATGCTAAGGGAAAATAGCCTTTTTTATTTTGTTTGCAAAAAGTGGACAACTTGTGGAAAGTGTGCAGCTAGAAAGTTTTTCACAAAAACTGTGGAAAGAATGTTGTTGAGTGTTGAAAAGTCTGTGGAAAAAGTTTAAAGTTTTTAGTTTTCCACAATTAACTCATTTTATTACGTGTTTACGTTCTTTATGATATCTTCTACTGTTTCCTTTAGGTGATTGTCTTTTTTGAGGTCATTTTCCATGGCTTTGAGTGAATAAACGATGGTAGAGTGATCGCGGCCTGAAAATTCGCGGCCAATATCGACCATGCTCATCCCGGTTACTTCGCGCAAAATATAGATGGCAACGCGCCGTGCCGCAGAAATATTGGCATTACGCTTGCTTCCTTTGATATCAGTAGCAGATACATTAAAGGTTCGGCTTACTTCACCAATGACCTTTTCAATGGTAATTGGTACCGGTTGTGTTTCGTTTAAGACATCGCGAATAGAGTTTTGTGCTACGCTGATGACAGGCTGAATGCCTTCTAACATATAATAAGCGTTTAGTTTTTTAACGGCGCCCTCTAATTGGCGGATGTTGTTTTTAAGGTGATTTGCAATGAACTCCGCCACGTTTTCTGGCAGTTCTAGATTTAATAGTTCTGCTTTGCGTTTGACGATTGCTACACGGGTTTCAAAATCTGGCTGCTGTACGTCTGCGGTTAAGCCCGATTCAAAACGGGTACGCAGGCGATCCTCAAGACTCTTGATTTCTTTGGTGGGACGGTCAGAGGCGATGACGATTTGCTTGTGCGCCTCATGCAGGGTGTTAAAGGTATGGAAAAATTCTTCTTGGGTGGATTCTTTGCCGGCGATAAACTGAATGTCATCAATTAGCAGCAAATCTGCTTCGCGGTATTTCATTCTGAAATTTTCAGTGCTGCCGCCACGGATGGCAGAGATAAGTTCATTGGTGAATTGCTCACATGTGACATACATGATGATAAAATCTGGATGATTTTTTTTGATTTCCACCTGAATGGCATTTAGCAAATGCGTTTTGCCTAGCCCACTGCCACCATGGATGAAGAGTGGATTATACGCGCCCGATGGATTAGAAGCAACCGCCTGTGCAGCGGCAAAAGCAAATTGGTTAGAAGAACCTTTGATAAAGTTTTCAAAGGTATATTCATAATTGCCCTGTGGATTTTTAGGGTTAGAATCGTATTGTTGCGCAATCACTACTTCGTGTGGCACAACAGAAGGCACCACCAAATTGACCGCAATTTCAAAACCCAAGACCTCTTTGAAGGCTTCTTTTAGTAATTTGAGATAGCGATCTTCTACGATTTTGCAGATAAATTCGTTGCGCACCGAAAGTGTGATCTGGCTAGAAGCCTCAAAACTGACGGCTTCTAGCCCATCAATGTATAAATTATAGGTTGCTTCTGCCATTTGTTCTTTGCAAAACATTTGTGCGGCAACCAATACGTCCTTAAAAGAATCCATAAAACATCTTCTCCAATAAACTTTAAATAGGCATAACTGTACCGTTTAAGTATACCATAAAATAAAAATAACGTCTATATATATATAATGTAATTTATTATAAAAAACGAAGAGAAAAGAAAAACCACAAGATATAGTATGAATAAAACTTTCCACACACTAAAATAAAAATGTTGAAAAAGTTGTCATAAAAAAATTGCGAAAAAAACAAAAAAAGAGCGCGAAAACGCTTGACATTACCAGAAGAAATAAGGTATAATTTTAATTCGCAAGCCTGTATTCTTTAGGGAAAACAGAAACTAGCCCTTTTTGATTATAGAAAAGGCGAAAATTGGAGGAAAATCCTATGAAAAGAACGTTTCAACCAAAGAAGCGTCAGCGCAAAGAAGTTCATGGTTTCATGAGCCGTATGTCGAGCAAAAACGGTCGTAAAATCCTAAGCGCTCGCCGTGCAAAAGGCCGCAAGAGCCTAACTGTCTAATTCAGAAAACAAATCGTTGCAACGAATTTAAAAAAACTGAACCTGCGCAGGCAAAAGGTGCTATCGCACATTTCTTTCTTACTATTCTTTCTGCTTTATTATCGGCGGGAATGGCGAGAAAGGCTGTGTGCGAGAGCACCTTTTTTTTATTTCTTTAATATTTTTTTAATTTATACTAGTTTTACTTTCCAAATGGGAAGGTTTTTGCTATACTGCAAGAGGGGAAGGAGGCACAAGGAATGCGTTATCGTGCAATTTGTAACAATCGCGAGTTTTCTCGTATGTATGCAAAGGGAAAATCCTATGTGCATCCGCAGGTTGTTTTGTATGTATTAAAAAACAAAAACAAACCAACTCGTGTGGGATTTACCGCCACTAAAAAAGTGGGTAATGCAGTAAAGCGCAATCGTGCCCGCCGTGTGATGAAGGAAGCCCTTTCACAGCACTTACCCAAGGATACAAAAGGCTTTGATTTGGTGCTAGTGGCAAGGGGACAAACCCCTTTTATCAAGAGCACTCAGTTGAGCAAAACCATCGGCAAATTATTTGCAAAGGCAGGCTTAGAAGATCGTGCGATGCAAATGCAAAAAGAAGTACAAGCATCGCAGCAACCCGCTGTATTGGATGCAGCCGAACCGTTGGCACAACCAGAAAACACAGTGCAGTAAAGTGGGGCAGCAGTATGATCCGCAAATTATTGATTTTGCCCATCCGTGGGTATCAAAAATGGATTAGCCCGTTTTTGGGGGATAATTGTAGATACCGCCCGACGTGTAGTGCCTATATGATACAGGCGATTGAGATACACGGTGCAATCAAAGGACTGCTGCTTGGCACATGGCGTATTTTGCGCTGTAATCCAATTGCACCATGGGGCTATGACCCTGTGCCCGAAAAAGGGAAATGGAAAAATCCTGCTAAAAAGGTTACCCCATATCGGTGGTGGTGGCAAAAATTGAAGGAAGAAACCGCTTGCGATTTTTATGATGATTATGATGATGGGTTTTTTGACGAAATAGCGGAAGCTGAAGTGTTCAAAGAAAAAGATGATATCATATAGATGATTTTAAAATGCTTCTCATGACATTTTGCTCTGCGCGCAAAATGTCCTACGATATAAAGAATATTACGGTTCTGCGCGCAGGCGGAACACAAGAAGATTGGATGAATTTATGAATTTTATGTACATTCTTGGCACACCCCTTGGCTATGTAATGGAGTTTATCTATAACTTTGTTGCAAACTATGGTTGGGATATTATCATCTTTACCTTGGTAATTCGTATTGCAACCTTGCCCCTCATGATTAGCCAGCAAAAGAGCACCGCAAAAATGTCTGCGTTCCAACCGATGATTCAGGAAATCCAGACGAAATACAAAGACGATAAAGATAAAATGAACGTGGAACTGCAAAAAATGCAGACCGAATACGGCTATAACCCCATGAGCAGCTGTTTGCCTATGTTTGCGAACTTCTTTATCATGTTTGGTGTTATCGAAGTTGTGTACCGCCCATTACAGCGCATCTTGCATGTTTCGTCTGATAGCTTTACCGCAGTAGAAGGCGTGTTTGAGCAGATGGGTCTTTCTTACACCATGGTAAACCGCGATACCAATGTGGTTACCGAAATTTTGGCAAATAACCAAGATGTTATCGCCTGCTTTAGCGCAGAGGAACTAGAAAAAATCATCAACTTCTCGGGGAACATGAATTTCTTTGGCATTGACCTATTGCAAATTCCACAGGTAAGCCTTGCTCCAGAAAATCTACCCTTGCTGATTTTCCCAATCCTTTCGATTGTGACCATGTTTATCTCGACCCAAATCAGCATGCGTGCTTCTGGGCAAGCAAACCAGATGCAGGGCAGCATGAAAATCATGATGTATGCCATGCCTTTGATTTTTGTTACTTTCTGTTTCCAGGTTCCTTGTGCATTCTCGCTTTACTACACCGTTTCTAACGTATTGATGACGGTACAGAGCATCCTAATGCGCAAATTGTATGACCCAGATAAGATGAAAAAACAACTGGAAGAAGAAATTGCCCAAAAGAAAAAAGAACAGCGTCAAGGCGTAAAGAAAACAGTGGTCAAAGAGCTCGACCAGAAAACCGGCGAAATTGTAGAGAAAAAATATTCTGCAAATGAATTAAATCGCCGCCGCCTAGAGCTTGCCCGTAAACTAGATGAAGAAAAATATGCGGATGAACGCACCGAACCATTACAATAATTGTAGGAGGAGGATAAAATGATTAGAGAACTAGAAAAAACTGGGAAAACAGTAGAAGAAGCCTATGAAGCCGCCTGTGTAGAACTTGGGGTTTCGATGGATGACATCAATGTAAGCTATGAAATTTTAGAAATGCCTACTCGCAAATTATTCCGCAGCATCCCTGCAAAGGTGCTTGTTAAGGTAGAAACTGAGGACAAAGCACCCGTGGTGGAAAAAGTGGTGGTAACCGAAGAAAAACCAGTGGCAGCACAAGCAGCACCCAAAGATGCTACCCCTAAAAAAGAAGCTGTAAGCGAAGAAGAAGTAGTAATTGACATTGCAACCAACGCAAAAGTACGTGTTGCAGTGGAATACCTCAAAGAAGTAATCGGTTGCATGGGTGTGGTAGATGTTACAATGACCGCCGTGCAAAAAGGTGAAGCAACCATCATCCGTATTGAAGGGGAGCGCTTAGGTGCCTTGATTGGTCGCCGTGGCGAAACGATGGAAAGCCTGTCTTATCTGGCAAGCCTTGTGGCAAACCGTGAAGAAGGCGATTATATGAAACTAGGGCTTGATGTAGCAGGCTATCGTGACAAACGCGAACAGGATTTGACTACCCTTGCACAGCGTATTGGCGCAAAGGTTATCAAAAATAACCGCGCATTTGCGATGGAAAGCATGAACCCTTATGAGCGTCGCCTCATTCATGCCGCCATCAGTCAGATGGAAGGCTTGCGCAGTGAAAGCATTGGGGATGGCAAAGACCGCCGTGTGGTAATTTATTCCACCGCAGAAGGCGCAAACAATGATTTCCCCGAAACCGAACGCAATGGACGTTATAACAACAACCGTGGCACTCGCAGCCAAGGCGGCAACCGTGGTGGTTACCGTGGCGGCAATAGCAACCGTGGCGGATATCGTGGCAATCGCAATGACCGTAGCGACTCCCGCCCACCACGCACTGGCGCACCCCGCCCAAAACCAATGCCAGAGCGTGACTTTACCCCAGTGGATGCGGCAAGCGCAGCACCAGTAGCACCAAAACGCACCGAGCGTATTGACGATATGGCAGACTTTGGCTTTGGTAAAATCGAGCTGTAAGCAGGTAGAACCAAGGTAATAAAAAAATTAAACAGAGAACCCCTTGCACTGTTGAAAAGTGTGAGGGGTTCTCTGTTTGTAAAAAGTAAAATTGATGAAAACAGATTTATTAAAAAATCCGTCGCGCAGCGACACCACCATGCGCAAAAGCGCATTTCATGTGGCATTGCCACATTTCATATCGCGCAAGCGATTTTTCATCCTTCATTGCGAAAGCCTATGTCTGTGCTTGGATGGCAGTAATAATATCCATATCATCGCCACAATAGGATTGATATAAAGGCAGCACCGCCTCAATAAAGCGATCGCGCTCACCCTCGTTTAACTGGAAAATCTGTGCGCCGCCGGCTTGTACTTTTTCCTTACTACTAGTTTCTTGCTCTGACCAAAGGGTGCGCTCGTAAATAGCAGACTCTTGCGCGGCGGCAAGCATCATGATTTGATCTGCCTCGCTCAATTTTGCAAGCGTGGTTTTGCTAATCAGTTGAATTTCGGGGATACGAATGTGCTCTACCTCAGAGAAATATGGGGCAACGCTATAGTGCTCCATACTATCATAGGATGGAAAGTTGTTTTCGGCGCCATCAATGGATTGGCTTTGTAGGTTGGAATATACTTCATCAAACACAAGGGTAATCGGGTTTGCCCCGAGTGCGGTGATCATATCGCCAATCATACGGGATTCTTGCACCCTAATTTGCAAACCCGCCAAATCTTCAAGGGTTTGGATTGGTTTTTGGGTGGTGTAAAAGCTGCGTGCGCCGGCATCATACCAGCTCATGCCATGTAAATTGAAATCAGAAAGAACGGAAAGGCAGGTATCGCCAATTTCTCCATCAAGCACGCGCCACATGTGTGCGGCGCTTTCGTATAAGAAGGGGAGTTGTAACACATTTAAAAATGGGATGAATTCACAGAGTGCGCCAAGGCTGACGCGGGCAAAATCAATCATTCCAAGCTGCACTTGTTCAATAACCGTGCTTTCATCGCCAAGGGATGCCTCAGGGTAAACGATAATTTTAATTCGCCCGCTGCTGCGCAGTTCCACAAGCTCTGCAAAATAATAGGCGGCTTTGGTGGTGGGGTAATTTGTCGCTTGGTTTTCGCCATAGCGGAAATAATGCTCCACGGTGGTGGGTTCTTCCGTTTGGCTGCACCCAATGCAACTAGCGGCAAGCCCCATTGCGGCGCTGCCCTTGATAAAATTTCTTCTATGCATCTGCTTCGGCCTCCTCTTGCGTGACACATGCCCCCGGAATGAACATCTCCACCCGGGTGCCGCGCCCGGGACGACTGGTGAGGGTGAAGGTGGCATCGGGATAAAGCAGCTGTAAACGGCTGCGTACATTCCCGACACCAATGCCGCTGACATGCCCTTTTGTGCGCTGCTGTGAGAGTAGCTGCGCACGGGTTTCTTCTGACATGCCCACCCCGTTATCGGTTAGGATAAGTTGCAAGCCATTGCCTTTTTTTTGCAATCGGATGCGAATGGCACCACCTTCTAGTTTGGGTTCAAGCCCATGAATGACTGCATTTTCGACAATGGGTTGCAGCAAAAAGGTGGGGACGAGTACCCGTTCAGGGTCAATTTCAGGCGAAATGCGCCAATGCAGCGCAACGCGTTCCGCAAAACGGGTGGATTGGATAGAGATATAATCATTTACAATATTGATTTCACGCGAGAGCGAAACCTCATCTGCATCAGTTTTTAACCCATATCGGAATAGCCGCGCAAGAGCAAGAATTAATTTTTCGCTTTTGTGTGCTTTTTCACTGCGGGCAGTGCGCGAGATGATATTTAAGGTATTAAACAAAAAATGTGGATTGATTTGGTTGCGCAGCTGTTGCATCTGTGCCTCAGCAAGCAGGGCACTGTTTTTTTGTGCTTCTAGTTCTTTTTGGTATAGGGCTTGCTCCATTTCGGTTTGGCGCTGCATGGCATGAAAGAGCGCTTTCATGTTGCGTTTCATCTCGTTAAAGCTGACCGCAAGGGTATATATTTCATCGCGGGTGGATGGCTCAATATCAGGGGTATCAAAATTGCCATCACGCACCGCGATACTCGCCTCGGCAAGGCGCAGGATAGGCACCACAATCACCTGAATGAGCTCACTCATCAAAAAGATAAAGAGAAAAACCATGAGCATAGCAATGGCAATAAAACTGCTGGTGGTTTCGTCCATGCTAGCACGTAGGATGGCAAGGTTTGCGTGCCCAGTGGTGAGAGTTTCGGTCTGTAATAACAAGGTTGTGTTTTGAAGGTGGGTACTGATGCCATTGATAACATCATACTGTTCATATAATTCGAGGGTGCTCGCCTCGCTGCTGCCCATCACAAAAAAGGTTTCAATCGCAGTCAGATAGGGTTCGTACCCTGTTTGTAGCGCGGTGGCAAGGAAATATTGCTCTAGCGAAACGCTTTCTAAATCAGTATTTAATAGGTCTAGTTCATTTTGGATCGTGAGCGAAAGGGTGTCCCATTCTGATTGGTAAAGGCTGCGGGAGGAAACATTCGAGATATAGGTTTGTAATAAATCATCTGCGGTAATCAAATCTTGCTGCAAACTGTTGATGTTATAGTATTCGCTTGATTGGGTATAGGCGGCGTTCATCATATTGGTGGATTGCACTGAAACCATATAAAGCAAGGCTGCCACAATGGCAACCATCAATGCAACTGAAAATCCGAATTTATATTTAATCGAAAAGTATGCCCAAGGTGAGCGTCTTTTTTTGTATGTGGTGGGGTTAGGCATGGGAAAACCTCCTGTGCAGGGATGTTTTAACGCAGGCTGTTGCGATATTCAATGGGGGTTAGCCCTGTTTTTTTCTTGAATAGTTTGGTGAAGTAGTTGCTGTTGGGGTAACCAACCTGCTCACCGATTTCTTTGGCGCTGAGGGATGGGTCGCTGAGTAATTCTTTGGCGGCGCTGAGTCGAAGTTCGGTTAAATAATCAATAAAAGAGGTGCCGAAGGTATTTTTAAAGAGCTTCGAGAGATAAAAGGGGCTGAAATCTAATAATTCAGCAACCATTTCAAGCGAAATATCCTGCGCGTAATGCTCTGTTAAATAGTTTTGTACCTGTAACAGTAGCTTGCGGTTTTTATCTGATGCGGGGGTGGTATCTTCTGTTGGAAATGCTTGCACGGGTGCGGCGGGCAGACGTGTGTCCGTTTGCGCAGTGCCTGCTTCGCGAAGCTCTGTGTGGAAGGACGCACTGGGTGCTGCCGTCAAATCAAGAGGGGATATTTTATCGAGCGCACGGCGCACCGCTAATAAAATATCGGCATCCTCTGCGGGTTTGAGTAAATAATCATAAACCTGCAAGCGCAGGGCCTCTTGTGCATAATCAAAGCGCCCATACGCGGTCAGGAAGATAATTTGGCACTTGGGCAAGGCTGCGCGAATTTTAGCAGCGGCGCGAATACCGGTCATCCCGGGCATTTCAATATCTAATAGGGCAAGGTTTGCGCCCCAAAGGGTGGCGGTTTCTACCGCGGAAAGTCCATCAGCAGCACAGCGTACCGAAACATTGGACAGGTTTTCTTCTAAAATTTCTTTGAGGATGTTGCGTTCCATCGCCTCATCATCGGCGACTAATATTTTCCACATCATAGAGGGCTCCTTGTTGAAAACGGGTTGGGCTTGCGATATTTTGAGAAAAACACCTCTCCCCGTGCGTAAAAGACTACACTATATATAGTACTCGTTTTGCCATCAAAACACAAGAAAGGAAAGGAAAAAAAGCATGGAAAAACCACGAAAAACCAACAGAAAAGGTTACAAAGGGTAACAAAACGGTAAAATTTCTTCACTGAAGTGAAGTGTCTTTGTGAAGAATGCACAATAAATAACGATAATTTTTTAACAAGCACAAAAATGGGCAATTAAAACACAAAAATGTGCTATATAAAAAATATAGATAAAGTGTTAAGGTATTATCAGACGTAAACGCGGTAGATTTTCTGCAGCGTTTTTATTTAGGAAATTTTTAGGAGGAACTTATTATGAAATTATCTCGTCGTTCTTTTATGAAAGCTGCTGCTGTTGCTGGCGTTGCTGCTGCAACTGGCTCTATGACCGCTTGCTCGGATGAAGTAATCACCCTTACTTATTCTGAAGTTAACCCAGAAACCACCATCGTTGGTAAAATCGGTGCTGCTTTTAAAGAAAAACTAGAAGAGCTTTCTGAAGGCGCTGTTATGGTTGACGCACAGTTCTCTGGTGTGCTTGGCTCTGAAACTGACGTACTTGACCTAATGCTTGGTGGCGATACCTCCATCGACGTTGCTCGTATTTCCGCTTTCGCACTTACCTCTTACGGTGTTACCAAAGTTAACGTGCTTGCACTTCCTTTCGTATTCGAAAGCCGCGAACATTTCTGGAACTTCGCTGCAAGCGATGTTGCTGCTGACGTAAAAGAAGAAACCGCAGAAATCGGTCTTGGTGTTAGCACCCTTATGTTCGGTGAAGAAGGTTTCCGTCACTTCTTCTCTAGCTGGGAACTAAACAGCATGGATGACCTTGTTGGCCAGAAAATCCGTGTTTCGAACGATACCATCATGAATGGTCTTGTAGAAGCAATCGGCGCTACCCCATGTGTTGTTGACTGGAGCGAACTATACTCTGGCCTAGACACCGGCGTATGTGACGGCGCAGAACAGCCAATTGTTAACTACGAAGCAAACAGCTTCCAGGAAGTTGCTCCTTACCTCATCCTTGACGGGCACACCCTTGGCGCAGTTCAGATCATCATCGCTGACAGTGCAAAAGCAAAACTAAGCGATGACCAATATGCAATGGTTGAAGCTGCTGCTGTTTACGCAGGCGAAATGAACGCTGCTGTTGCAGAAGACGATGAAGCTGCTGTTTTGGCTGGCCTAATTGCTGATGGTTATTATGTAATCGACGGCGTTGACAAAGACGCTCTTGTTACTGCTGTTGCAGGTGTTGTTGAAAGCAACCTTGCTGACGCAAACTCTCAGACCGTTTATGACGCAATTCGTGCACTTCTGTAATTTGTCGTGCGCTTAACGCGGAACGCTTTGGGTAGCCTACGGGTTATCGAAATTATTTAAATCGCAGAGCGCAGGTCCCGATTGTACACCCCTTTACACCAAGGCGGTACGTTGCAATTTGAATCTGCGCTCTTTTTTGTTGGAAAGGTTGTAAGCCGCTGCAATGGCAAAGGCTTGCAACACGGATAGGAAAGGGGAAGTGTTATGCCTCCTATTTTTGAAAAGCTAGACAAAATCAAACCTGTCTATGATGCCGTAGAACACTGGACCATGTTTGTCTGCAAGGTACTGCTTGCCATTGACATCTTGGTAACAGGCTATGTGGTTGTGGCACGTTGGATTTCGTTTTTACCTAGCACCTCTTGGAGTGAAGAGGTTGTGCTGACCTGCATGGCATACATGGCAGTTTTATCCGCTGCGGTTGCCATTCGCCGTGGCACTCATATCCGCATGACGGCATTTGACCGCATGCTACCTAAGAAATTTATCATTGTGACGGATTTCATCTCGGATATCGCCGTGCTCGTGCTTGCTGTTATTATGATTGTGGTGGGCTGGAAATATGCGGTAAACATTGGCTCAAAAGGTACCTATGTTACCTTAACAAGCGTTTCTAAATTCTGGATGTATCTGCCTGTGCCACTCGCTGGCTTTGCGATGGTGATATTCCAGGTGGAACTGCTGTATAATCATGTGCGCGACTTATTCGCTGCAAAAGTAGTAAAAGGGGAGGAAGCATAATGACAACTACATCTTTAGCCATCCTCGTGCTGCTTGGCGGGTTCTTCTTGATGGTATTCCTGCGTTTTCCCATTGCCTATGCCGTTGCGCTTTCTGCGGCAGCTTGTATCTTGGTGCGTGGGCTTTCGCTCAGCCTCATCTGCCAACAAATGGTAAGTAGTATTTACTCTTTTAGCCTGATGTCGGTTCCGTTCTTTATCACCATGGGTATCATCATGGGTCTGGGTGGTATCTCGACCAAACTGATTGCTCTTGCAGATAGCCTTGTTGGTTGGATGCGCGGCGGCATGGCAATGGTTAACATCGTATCGAGCTACTTCTTCGGTGGTATCTCGGGTTCTGCTTCGGCAGATACCGCTTCTCTTGGCTCTATCCTTATCCCTATGATGGTAGAGCAGGGCTATGATGATGATTTCGCAACTGCTGTTACCATTACCTCTTCTTGCGAAGGCTTGCTTGTGCCTCCTAGCCATAACATGGTTATCTATGCCACCTCAGCAGGCGGTTTATCGGTTGGTAGCCTCTTCCTTGCAGGGTATATCCCCGCAGCAGTTTTGGCAATCAGCTTAATGATTGGCTCTTACATCATTTCGGTCAAACGCAACTATCCCAAAGGTGCACCCTTTAACCTGCTGAACTTCTTAAAGCAGCTTTGGACATCGATTTGGGCATTGCTCGTTATCATGATTGTTGTTGTCGGCGTTGTTATGGGTATGTTTACCGCAACGGAAAGTGCTTCTATTGCCGTATTTTATAGCATCTTCGTTAGCATGGTGGTTTACCGTGGCATGGACTGGAAAGGTCTTTGGAATGCACTTGAAAAAGCACAGGATATCCTTGGTATCGTGCTCATTCTAATTGCAACCTCTGGTATCTTTGGTTACTGCTTGACCCTGCTGAATGTGCCTTCGCTTGCAGCGACTGCCATTACCAATGTAAGCGATAACCCAATTGTCATTGCATTGCTGCTTAACTTGCTCATTCTTTGCCTTGGCTGCATCATGGATATGGCGCCTATCATCTTGATTGCGACTCCAATCTTATTGCCAGTGGCAACCTCGATTGGTATTGAACCCATTCAGTTTGGTATCATGATGATTTTGAACTGTGGTATCGGCTTGTTGACCCCTCCTGTTGGCGCGGTGCTCTTTATCGGCTCTGCGGTTTCCAAGGTACCAATGGAGAAATTAGTCAAAGCAACCCTACCATTCTATATCTGCATGATTATTACCTTGTTGCTGATTACCTTTATTCAGCCTATTAGTATGTTCTTACCCAATATGTTTGGCTAAGCATTCGCTGAAAAATGAGTTTGAAAACACCCCTTGCAAGACGCTCAGTTTTGTAAGGGGTGTTTTTTGTGAAAAAATGTTGGAAAAAGGCGGTGCTTGCTTTACAATCACACAAAAATAAGATAGACTGTAAAAAGTGTATAAATAATAGACAAGCAGTAGGCAAAAAGAAAAGGAGGGGGTGTTAGATGAAAAAAACACTGACTTTAATTTGTACCCTTGTGGTGCTCGCTTGTTGTATCTATATTGTGTTGCCAAAACCAGAAACCTTTCTTGGGGCAACGGCTCTTTCCGAGGAAGCGTTTGAAGCCAAGGTGGCGGGATATACAGAACAAGAATTTGCAGAAACTTTTGCCGATGAGATATTATTTGAAAGTGCAGCTTTGATTTATGAGCAAACTTCAGATTGCTATTTTATCAGTGTGGGGGAAACAATCCGCGGTAACTTTATTGTGCCGGATGATGTTACCCTTTACTGGATTGGAGAAGAAACGGTTTTTGAATATGAGAGCATGATACAGCAAGATGGTGTGTTTTTTCTTGGCATTGTGCAAGGAGAAACCTATTGTGTTATCAACCTTAAAATCACAAACTTGCCATTGATTTCTATTACAGCAGATAATATGCCCGCGGCGCTATCTGATTATAGCGCATTCGCGAGTATGACTGTCATTACCCCTTATGACGAGGAAACAGGGCAATATCTTTCGCAGGATTATGATTTTATCGTGCGGGTGCGTGGGCAGACCTCCTCTGCGTTTGCAAAGAAATCGTATAAAATTAATTTAATCAACGAATGGGGTGAGCGTGCAGAGGAAAGTTTCTTTGGCATGCGCAATGATAATGATTGGGTACTGAGTGCAATTTTCAGCGATACGACGCGCGTGCGGGATTTAAGCTGTTATGATTTATATCAAGACCTTGCAGCAGAGGAAAGCACTGAAAATATGTACCCGCAAGAAGCAGTGTATTGTGAAGTGATTTTAAATGGGGCTTATTTAGGGCTATATTTATTGGCAGAACACATGGACACCAAGCAATTAGAAATTAATGAAGAAACTGATATTGTTTATAAAGGGATTACCCCCTATATGCCATATATAGAAGAATTAGCGGGTTATCAAAATGAAGATTATGGCGGATTCCAAAAAATAGAAATAAAATATGTACCGGCTTCCTTGGTAGATGATGCCTATGTGCCGCTGCGTGATTTTCTGACCGTTTTGCCCTATTATAGTTTGCAACCCGATTATAGTTTGCTGCCTTCAGAAGAAGGTGTTTCACTTGCGCAGGTGCAGAGCGTTGCAGATATTGAGAACTTAATTGATATGTCTATTTTTAAAATTTGTCTTGACCTTTGGGACAATGACGCGAAAAATATGATGTTGACTGCACGGATGCAAGAGGATGGAAGCTATCTCTTGTATAAAGATTATTTTGATTTTAATTATTCCTTTGGTGATATCTATGTCGCTGATTTAACCCAACATTTTACGACGGAAAATGTTGGGAGTTCGGTTTCGTTGGATTATGTGATCGCCTACCTATTAAATGGTCCAGATGCTGATGAGGTGATTGCGCTATATCAAGCGCGGTATGCCGAATTGCGAGAAAGCGTTTTTTCGCAGGAAAATATCACGGCAACCATTTCTGAAAATCAACAGCAAATTGATACGTCAGGTGCCTATCTGCGTGAGCTAGAAAGATGGGGCGAAAATGTGGATGTTGTATATGAAAATGAGCGCATTCACACTTATGTAACCGAACGATTGGCGGCGGTAGACGAATTTGTTGCAGCCCTTGGGCAATAAAATGCAGCAGAAAATAAAAAGAAAGGGTATTTGATGAAAAAAACACTGACTTTAATTTGTACCCTTGTGGTGCTCGCTTGTTGCATCTATATTGCGTTGCCAAAACCAGAAACGTTTCTGGGTGCGACAGCAATTTCGCAGGAAGTATTTGATGCCAAGGTGGCGGGACATACAGAGCAAGAATTTGCAGAAACTTTTGCCGATGAGATATTATTTGAAAGTGCAGCTTTGATTTATGAGCAAACTTCAGATTGCTATTTTATCAGTGTGGGGGAAAGCGTTCTTGGAAACTTTATTGCATCTTCTGGCATTTCTCTGTACTGGATTGGCGAAGATACGATATCGGAATATCAAAGCATGATACAGCAGGATGGTGTGTTTACCCTTGGCATGGTACAGGGTGAAGCATACGCGATCATCAATATTAAAATTACAACCTTGCCGCTAATCTCCATCACGGCGGCGAATATGCCACAGGAAACCTCTGATTATAGCCAAAAAGCAGTTATGACCGTGATTACACCCTATGATGAAACAACGGGGCAATACGTAGCGGAGGATTATGACTTTATCGTGCGGGTGCGCGGGCAAACCTCTACGGCCTTCCCCAAGAAATCCTATAAAATTAATTTAATCAATGAATGGGATGCGCGCGCAGAGGAAAGTTTCTTTGGTATGCGCAATGATAACGATTGGGTGCTCAATGCGATATACGGCGATGACACCCGTCTGCGTGAGTTAAGCTGCCTTGATTTATACCAAGACCTTGCCGCAGAGGAAAACACCGAAAATATGTACCCACAGGAGAGTGTTTACTGTGAAGTAATTATAAATGGTTCGTATCAGGGTCTTTATCTCTTTTCGGAGCACATGGATGCGAAGCAACTGGAAATCAACGAAGAAACCGACATTGTTTATAAGACCCTTACCTCATATATGCCGAGTGTAGAGAGTTTGGCAGATTATCAAACGGGGACAAATGATGACGTGCAAAAAATAGAGATAAAATATGTGCCAGACGCTTTGGTTGATACTTCTTATACACCGCTTGCTGCATTCTTGACGGTTTTGCCCTATTGTAGCATGGAGCCTACGTATAGTTTATTACCTTCTTCTGAGGGGGTGTCCCTTGCAGAGGTGCAAACGGTGGCAGACCTTGATAACCTGATTGACATGTCGATTTTTACCATCTGCCTTGATTTGTGGGATAATGATATCAAAAACATGATGTTGACTGCCCGCATGCAAGAGGATGGCAGCTATCTGTTCTATAAAGATTTCTTTGATTTCAACTATTCGTTCGGCGATATCTTTACGGGGGATATTACCGAAAAGTATACCCAAGATAGAGAAGCCTCTGAAATTGAGATGGACTATGTCATTGGTCTGTTGCTCAATGGACCAGACGCAGAGGAAGTGGCTGCACTGTATCAGGCGCGGTATGCCGAATTGCGTGAAAGCGTTTTTTCGCAAGAAAATATCACCGCAACGCTATCTGAAAATCAGCAACAGATTGATATGGCAGGTGGCTATCTGCGTGAGTTAGAAAAATGGGGCGAGGATGTGGACGCAGAATATGAAAGTGAGCGCATTTATGCCTATGTAACCGAGCGCTTATTGTTGGTTGATGAATATGTTGCGGCTCTTGGGCAATAAACCGCACCAGAAAAAAAGGATGCAAAATGGAGTATAGAGTAGAGCAAAAATACCTTTGCAATGCCAAGGATTTGGTGGTGCTACGCAGTCGATTGCGGCAGCTGATGGTGCCAGATACGCATACCAATGCACAAAATGAATATGCCATCCATAGCTTATATTTTGATGATTACCAAAACAGCGGTTATTTTGAAAATGAAGGAGGTGTGGATGTGCGCCGTAAATATCGCTTGCGATATTATAACCGGGAAACAGAGCAGGTGCAGTTAGAGGTGAAGCGAAAAGAAAGCGGCTATATCAAAAAGATTTCCTGCCCTCTTGCGCCAGAAACCGTACAAACCTTGCTTGCGGGGGGTCAGCTGCCACAGGTGGATGAAATGCCGCCTGCCTATTGTGACGCCCTGATTAAAATGCGCACGGCGTTGTTGCGCCCCTGTACGGTGGTGGAATATCAGCGCGAGGCCTATGTATATCAGACAGGGAATGTGCGTGTTACTTTAGACAAACAGATTACCGCGAGTGAGCAGACAGGGTATTTTTTACATGATGATATCCCAAACCGTGTGCCGCTGTTGCCAGATGGCAGCTTTGTGCTAGAGGTCAAATATGATGAGGTGCTGCCGGCACACATTGCCGACGCGCTGGGGCTGCACGATTTGCAGCAAGTTGCGTTTTCGAAATACTTTAAGGCGCGCGAAGCCTTAAAGGGTACATTTTTTTATCACAGAAGGGAAGTAAAACATGAGTATTCAAGATTTGTTTAAAAGTTCAGTTGTCCAGTCATTGACAAGCAGCGATTTCACGATGGAATTGATTTTCACATTTATGGCGATTTCTTTGGCTTTTTCGCTCTATGTGTTTGCAGTGTATCGCTTTGCGAATAAATCCAATTTTTATTCTGCAGCCTTTGGCAAAACCTTGGTTGGGATGTCGATTGTGACCACGGCAATCATCATTGCCATGCAAACAAGCCTGGTGGTGTCACTTGGTATGGTGGGCGCGCTTTCGATTGTGCGTTTTCGCAATGCGGTCAAAGCGCCACAAGATTTGCTCTTTTTGTTCTGGGCAATCAGTAATGGTATCATCTGTGGCACAGGGATGTTTAACATTTCGATTGTGCTGTGCGTCATGATGAGCGTTGTGGTATTGGGGCTTGATTTTATTCCGGTTGGGCGCGCTTCTTATATCTTGATGGTAAATGGCGACCACACCATGCGCGAGAGTGAAGTGTTGGAAGAAGCAAAAGAGTATGCGAAAAATGTTAGCGTGCGCACCCGTAGCCTATACGATGGCAAACGTGAATTACTGGTAGAACTGCGCACCCGCAAAGGGGAGTCTCTGCTGAATGCATGCAATCAGCTAGAAGGTGTCACCAATGTCAGCTTGATTTACCATGACGGTGAGGTGCGTTTTTAACAGGCACTAAGGAATTTTGTGGAAAACTCATACTGCGTTTGGCGCATTTGTTACTAAAATTATAAAAATGATATAGGGCAATGTGTTTAAAAGAAAAATCTGCCTGAAAGATAGAACCGAAATCGGAGTAGTGAAAGCTGCTCCGATTTTTTGGTGCGCCCAGTATGGGCGCGGTGATGTACTCGTTTCTCTGTTGCATGAAAAGATAGCGGTTTGCTTCATTTTTACTTTACCACGCTAAAACAAAATTTCATCAAAAACAGCCGAAAAGTTTACTGTTTTTGTCATTTATCTGTCTTTCTTGCTGATTTTGTATAAAGTTAGTAAAAGTTTAGTAAAAATACTTTCTTTTTTAAAAAGACATGATATGATATAGATACAGGAGGGACGTATATGGCAACCATTAAAGAAATTGCCGCGGCGGTTGGTGTATCAAGCGCAACCGTTTCGCGTGTCTTAAATAAAGACGAAACCCTCTCGGTGAGTGCAGAGGTGCGTGACCGCATTTTTGCAGTATCGCATGCGCTTGGCTATGTGCCAACGCGTCTGCGCAAAATCTCATTAGAGCAAGGGATTGTGGTCGGGGTGGCAGATTGGCATATTTTGCGCCCAGAGCAAACCAATGCCATGCTCAGTGAATTTGAACGGATGGCAAAACAGTATTGCAAAACTCCCGTTCGTTTTTGCTCGCTCAAAAAAGGGCAGCCCCAGACAGTGGATGGTGTGCTCGCGCTTGGTCGCTTTTATGAGGAAGAAATAGAATTTTTAAAACAGCAGAGTTTTGCGATTTTATTTTTAGACTCCAATCAAAAAGGCTATGAGTTTGACCGAGTGATTATCGACCACATGCAGGGCATTTGCCAGGCGGTTGCTGCATATCAAGAAAAAGGCAATCAGCGCTTTGCCTGTTTAAGCGGTATTTATAAAGCGGATGGCATTACCATTGGGCGCACGCGCAGCCGTGCCTTTGCAGAATATTTTACCAAAGAGCAGCTTGCCATTCCCGAACATATTTTAGTAGGGGAGATGAGCAAGGAAAGCGGCTATGCCATGGCGCAGCAGCTACTTGCGCAAGAGGTGCTACCAGAGGTTGTGCTCATTGCAGAGGAAAGCATAGCCAGTGGCGCGCTTACCGCATTTGCACAGGCGGGCAAACAAATCCCAGAGGATATTGCGGTAGTGGTCTATCGAGATATCGTCACCCAAGAGGCGGTGATGCAAAAGCTGCCTGCCGTGGTGGTTTACACCGATGCGATGTGGAAGATGGCTATTCGCACCTTGATGGAGCGGATTGCCGGCAAACATGAAGAAGCGGTCGGATTGTTGTTTCCATCCCGCTTTCAGCCTTGATGTTGCGCAGTATTTCAACATATTTTGTGCGCACCGTGGAAAAGATAAGATTTCCAGAAAAAAGTGAGCGCACCTGTAAAGACAAGTGCTCGTCCCCGCAACCCAAAAGGTTAAAGTGCAAAGTTTCGGCTTTGTGTTTTAAATAGATGTTTTAGATGCAAACTAATGGGTGAACGATTTTGTTCCGACATCCTTTTGTCTGCGCTAAAGAAAAAGATAACATTTAATAGGAGATTTGTTATGAAAAAAATCACACGTCGCTCTTTTTTGCTTGCAACCGCAGGCGCAACCGCAGCACTCGCATTGACCGCATGTGCAAGTGATGAAGCAACTAGCACCACCGATGAAAACGGCGCTATCATTATTGATACCCTTTCGGTTGCCTTTGTTCCTTCAAAAGACCCTGATGAAATCATCACCGCAACTGAACCACTCGAAGAAATGCTCATCACTGAGCTTGCACCACTTGGCTATAACGTAGGCAGCGTAAACATCACCGTTGGCACTACCTACGAAGCAGTTGGCGAAGCACTCAGCGCAGGCACCGCAGATGTTGGCCTAATCCCAGGCAGCACCTACGTGTTATATGATGATGGCGCAGACGTTATCTTGACTGCAACCCGCGATGGTTTGAGCAAAGACAGCGATGACGCAGCAGACTGGAATGACGGCGAAGCAACTACCGCTTCTGAAAACCAGGCACTTTCTTACCGTGCATTGATGGTTGCAGGCCCTTCGGAAAAAGGCATGGAACTAGCAGACATCGTAAACGGTGGCGGCGAGTTGACTTGGGATGACATCAACAGTGCAAACTGGGGTCTTATGTCCACCACTTCTCCTGCGGGTTATGTATACCCTACCATCTGGATGATGGACAACTATGATATGAAACTGACTGACCTTTCTAGCGCAGTGACTAGCGATTCCTATGGTACCGCATTTGCACGTCTTGCTTCTGGTCAGCTTGATGTCATCGCAATCTATGCTGATGCGCGTCGCGATTTTGAAGCAGCATGGAACGATGAATATGCACGTGAAGCATCTATCTGGGCAGAAACCAATGTTATCGGTGTAACCCCAGGCATCTACAACGATACCGTATCGGTTAGCAAGAATTCTGCCATTATGGACGAAGCATTCATTGCAGCACTTCAGACTGCTTTCATCAACATCGGCAACACCGAAGAAGGCAAAGAAGTTATCGCTGTTTACAGCCACAATGGCTATCAGGTAGCGACTTCTGCGGATTACGATAACGAACGTAAAGCGCAGGAAATCATTCTCTCCATGAACGAGGGTTAATTGTGAGCCCCCGCTCCTTGTGAAAAATAAACGCTACTCTGTTATAATTTGCGTGACAGAGTGGCGTTTTCGTGTAGTATTTCCTCACCATCTAATCTTGAAAGGATACCCCTCCATGATTCGTTTTGACAATGTAACAAAAGCATACCCCAATGGTTACCAAGCACTCGAGAACGTCTCCCTCGAAATTGAGCAGGGTGAGTTCGTTGCCATCATCGGTCTTTCGGGTGCAGGCAAATCAACCCTCATTCGCGCCATCAACAAAATGCATGATATCTCGGCAGGTGAATTGACGGTCGATGGCATTGACGTGAGCACCCTTTCGGGGGCTGCCTTGCGCAAGTTCCGCCGCAATATCGGGATGATTTTCCAGTCGTTTAACCTCATCACGCGCACCTCGGTTATTAACAACGTGTTGACCGCTACCGTGCCTGATTTGCCACTATGGCGCAGCGTGCTTGGCGTTTACCCACAAAAGGATAAAATCGCCGCACTCGAAGCCCTCGATAAGGTCGGCATTTTAGAAAAGGCCTATGTGCGTGTGGATCAGCTTTCGGGCGGTCAGCAACAGCGCGTTGCCTTGGCGCGTACCCTTGCGCAAAACCCATCCATCATTTTGGCGGATGAACCTGTTGCCGCGCTTGATCCAGTTACTGCAAAACAAGTTATGGATGATTTCCGTCGCATCAATAAAGATTTTAACATCAGTGTGCTGATTAACATTCACCACGTTGACCTTGCACTTGAATATGCTGACCGTGTGATTGGCATTCGCGCTGGCAAAATCGTATACGATGGGCCCAGTGCCGCAGTCGATGCCGAAGTGCTTGACCGCATTTATAAGGGCAGCGCTGAGGTTGCCAATGCCATTGCTAGTGCAGAGGCCGGTAAAAAGGCAAAGGCAGTCAGTGCGGCAGCCGCAGAAATTGCACAACAGCAAGGGGAGGAGCGTGCGGAATGAAACGCATCAAAGAACTGATTATTCCCGCGCCGCTGACCTTAGAAAACGGCAAAACGATGCAGCCCCCCAAGAGCATGGCATTGCCTGTGCTGATTTTCGTGCTAGTCGCTACTGCCATTTCGGTTGAGGTTACTGGCTTTGACTTCTCGGTATTGGTCAACCGTGGGTATGAGTTTTTCACCATTTTATGGCGGATGATTCCCCCAAACTTTGCCTATCTAGATTACATCTGGCAGCCTTTGTTTGATACCATTAAAATGTCCGTGCTTGGCTCGGTGCTTGGTGCATTGCTTGCGGTGCCCTTTGCCGTGCTTGGCGCGAGCAACATTGTCAAAAATAAAGCGGTGGTTGCCGTTGTGCGTCTGTTTTTCAGCGTAGTGCGTACCCTGCCTACCCTTGTCACTGCATTGCTTGCGACTTATCTGTTCGGGCTTGGTACCTTTGCGGGTACTGTTGCAATCTTGATTTTCTCCTTTGCTTACCTTGGCAAATTGCTGTATGAGCAAATCGAAACAGTAGACATGGGCGCATACGAAGCACTAGAAGCGATGGGCGCGACCAAAATCCGCGCGTTCCAGTATGCGATTTTGCCACAGGTATTGCCAGGTTATATCGCAAATGGCTTATTCTGCTTTGAGGGTAATGTGCGCTATGCTTCCATCTTAGGCTATGTTGGCGCGGGCGGCTTAGGCATGATTTTGAGCGAAAAAATCGGTTGGCAGGAATACGATAAAGTGGGCATGATTTTGCTTGCCCTCTTTGTCACCGTTGCCATCATTGAGATTGTCAGCCATGCCATTCGCAAGAAATTAACCTAAGCGGGGGAGAGAAAAACCATGAATGAAAAAATCAAACAACAACTCGATGCCCAGAAAAGCCCGCTGATTGCCAAGGTGCTCGTCACTTTTGTGCTGGTTGCGATTTTGGTATGGAGTAGCACTGCAGTCGATTTAACAAGCCTGAGCACCAGTGGCTTTGCGGTTGCTAAAAATATCATCAAGGGCATTTTAAAGCCTGACCTAGAGCTGCTTTTTGCCACAGGTACAAGCGGGGTAGGGTACCTATTATTAGAAACCATTTGCATTGCCTTTTTGGGCACGGTGGTGGGCGCGGTGATTGCACTGCCCCTTTCCTTCCTTGGTGCAAGCAACATTGTGCCAAAGCCAATCGCATGGGTGAGCCGTACCTTCGTGATGGCGGTGCGCACCATCCCAACCTTTGTGTATGGGTTGATGTTCATCCGCGTGAGTGGACCTGGCGCCTTTGCGGGCTTGATGACCATGGGTGTTTGCTCGGTTGGTATGGTGTCTAAAATGTATATCGAATCCATTGAGGATTTAGACATCCGCATTTTAGAATCCCTCGATGCTGCTGGCTGTAACACCTTCCAGAAAATCCGCTATGGTGTTTTGCCACAACTGATGCCCGATTTTGCCTCCACCATGATTTACCGCTTTGATATGAATTTGCGTGATGCAACGGTGCTAGGGCTTGTCGGCGCGGGCGGCATTGGTGCACCACTGATTTTCGCCATGAACGCATCCAAGTGGAACCAAGTCGGCTCCATTTTGATTGGGCTGATGGTATTGGTTCTGATTGTCGAAGCAATCTCGTCCCGCATTCGCATGAAACTAACACGGGGGTAAGCCTTGGAAAAAACGCTAACACTTTATTATACATCCGATACCCATGGGCGATTATTCCCAGAGGATGCCACCAATGGTGCTTGCCTTGCGCAGACCTTTGCGGAATATCACAAAGATGAAAACACCCTTGTGCTAGAGGGGGGTGACACCCTACAAGGCTCGCCCTTATTGCGCTATCTCTGGAAAACAAATCAGTGCGCCGATGTGCTGCCCGCCGTGATGAATTGCAGCGGGATGGATTATTACACCCTTGGCAATCATGATTTTAACTATGGCTATGATGGGCTTGCGGGCTATGTCAATGCGGTGCAGGGTAGTTGCCTTTGCGCGAACGTGAAAGACACTTCCGCTGCGCCGTTGCCCATCAAACCCTATGCCATCCACACGCTTGCCAACGGCTTGCGTATTGGGCTTGTTGGTGTGGTGACGGATTACGTTAACCTATGGGAAGCAGAGGAGAATTTAACGAATTTAGTTGTCACCGATGCCTTTTCCGCTGCAAAAGCGGGATTAGAAGCCTTGAAATCCGTTGAAAAACCTGTTGATTATACAATTTGTATTTATCATGGCGGGTTTGAAGCGGATTTGAGTAAAGCCGCTGTGGTAGCTCCTATTACCACAGAAGCTGAACAAGCAGGGCATACTGCGGAAAATGTCGGGTGCAAAATTTGCCGCGAACTTTCCTTTGATTTGCTACTGACGGCGCACCAACACATGGAAGCCCCTCTGCAATATCTGCATGATACGGCGGTGTTACAATTGCCCGCCAACGCAGAAAAATATGCGCGCCTAGAAATTGCGATTGCGCCAAAAGGTGCAGTGCAAGATGAGGCATGGACAAAAAGCACATGCGGAACAGCAGGAAATCAGGGTGATGCATTGCCCACAGAGTGTGTGGGTGCAGGCTCTTGTGATGTGGTGAAATCACGCAGTCGTATTGTGTCGGCAGAGCATATCAGACCGACCGTCGCACCAGATGCCGCATTGCTGCGCCAAATGAAACCCATCCGCGATGCTGCAACACAGTGGCTTGCACAGCCAGCAGGCAGCCTTGCCCGAGCTGTGCCGCCAGAGCAGGATAAAATCACCCTTGCCCTTGGCACAGCGCCCCTTGCGCAGCTTGCGAATTTTGCGCAGCTGCAAGCGAGTGGGGCAGAGGTGGCGATTACCTCGTTGCCCAATCAGCCAGTTGGTCTGCCTGCACAACTAACAGTAGGGGATGTGCTGACGGCATATCCTTTCCCGAATGCGGTCATCACCCTTGCGGTGCCGGGCGCAGTGCTTGCGCAGGGCATTGCCCGTAGTGCAAGTTATTTTGCATTAGATGATGCGGGGCAGCTTTGCGTTTCCGACCAGTTTGTAATCCCGAAAGAGGAACATTATAATTACGATTTCTTTGGCGGGGTGCGCTACACTATTTCATTCCAAGATGGTGCGGCGCAGGCAAGCAAAGCAAGTCCGATGCAAATTCAAGCAGATAATCTGTCCGTAGCACAAACCGCAGCGAATTTGCGTTCGCCCATCGTATCAGAAATTTTGGTTAACGGCGCACTGCTTGACCCCGCGCGAATTTATAAAGTGGTTATGAGTGACTACCGCGCAACTGGCACAGGCGGTTATGATTTTTATGCGGGTTGCCCGCGCGTTGCAAGTCACCCTTGTGATGTGCAGGCGCTACTGCTCGAAACTTTGGCGCAACATCCGGGGTTTGAAATCCCAGTTTCCTCTGCGGTACAGGTTTTGGTATAATCTGCTTTTCACAGAAACAAAAGCAAGCAAAATAACCCGTGCAGGCAACCTAAGCGCTACCAATCGTTGTGATTTGGACGTTGCTTGCTGCACAAGATAATCTCCTATGCATACAAATCCCCGCCGTAATAGGTGGGGATTTTTCTGTGCCAGAATAAGATTTGCGAAACCTTGCGAAAAATGATATAATGATTAAACTAGAGTACTTATGCCCTCTTGCAGAAAAGGAGAACCCATCATGGCAAATTTCAGCGCCTTATCAACCGAAACAATCGTCGCCATCGCTACCGCACCAGGTGCAGGTGGCATTGCTGTGGTGCGCCTTTCGGGCGCAGAAAGCTATGTGATTGCGAGCAAGGTGTTTTTTCCACAAAATGAGACAAAATGTGTGGAAAACGCAAAGGGTTACACCGCTGCTTTTGGACATTTTAAACGAAATCACGTTGTTTTTGATGATGGTGTCGCGCTTTTTTTTCGTGCCCCGCATAGCTATACTGGTGAAGATGTGATAGAGCTTTCTTGTCATGGCGGCAGTGCGGTGGCCAAAAACTTGGTTGAGGCATGCATTGAGGCGGGGGCTGCCCCTGCTGCGCCAGGGGAATATACCCGCCGCGCATTCCTCAATGGAAAGATGAGCCTGACCCAAGCGGAAGCGGTCATTGATATCATTGCGACAGGTAGCCGCCAAGGTGCCGCCCTTGCGAATACGGCGCTTTCAGGTGCCCTTGCCAAGAAAATCGGGGCGCAGCAACTAGCGCTGACCGCGCTGCAATCCCACCTTGCCGCTTATGTGGATTTTCCAGAGGAGGATGTGCCCGAGCTTTCGGATGAACACTTGCTCGATGGGTTTGCTACTGTAAAGGGTGAGCTTGATGCGTTGATTGCAAGCTATGATGCGGGCGCTGTGCTGCGCGAAGGGGTAGACACCGTTATTTTGGGCAGACCCAATGCGGGCAAATCTACCTTATTAAACTTACTCGCGGGCTTTGAGCGCGCAATTGTTACCCCAGTGGCGGGCACAACCCGCGATGTGGTGGAGCAAGCGGTGCAGCTTGGCGAGGTGCAGCTTAACTTATTCGATACCGCAGGCTTGCACCAGACAGAGGATGCGATTGAGGCGGAAGGTATCCGCCGCAGTTGGCAAAAACTGGACGAAGCAGGGTTGATTTTAGCCGTTTTTGATGGCGGTGCGCAATGGACAGAAGAAGATAGCGCCCTGTGCGAAGCCTGTGAAGGGCGACACGCGATTGCCCTGTTAAACAAAACGGATTTGACGCAGCAGTTTGAGGCCGCCCGCCTGAGTGACTATTTTATTCAGGTGTTGCCGATTAGCTGTAAAGACCCGGATGCGCGCAACCAGATTGTGGATGCCGTGGCGCGTCTGTTGCACACCAACACCATTGATACCGCCGCCGCAAGCCTTTCGGGACGTCGGCAGCTTTCCGCCGCTACCCGCGCTCGCGATGCCATTGCCGAAGCGATTGCTGCTATCCGCGGTGGCTTTGGGCTAGACGCAGTGTCCGTCTGTGTAGATGATGCGCTTGATGCGCTCTTTGCCTTAACTGGCGAGAACGCAAGCGAAGCAGTGGTAGCAGAAATATTTGAACGCTTCTGCGTGGGTAAGTAAATTCGCAGCTCGCAGCCTTAGGAGTAGAATATCACGAACGGCAGTCGAACAACAATAAGAAAACAAATATAGAAGGATAGTTATGAATCATTTAGGCGATTATGACATTATTATCATTGGTGGTGGGCATGCCGGGGTAGAAGCCGCCCATGCCGCCGCCACCCTTGGGGTGAAAACTGCCCTGTTTACCACTAGTTTAGATGCGATTGCGAATATGCCCTGTAACCCATCCATTGGCGGTACGGCAAAAGGCACCCTAGTGCGTGAGGTAGATGCCCTCGGTGGGCTGATGGGGGTTGCAGCAGATGCAACCTATCTGCAAAGCCGTATGCTAAACAAGGGCAAAGGTCCTGCTGTGCATGCATTGCGTGTCCAAACCGACCGCAAACGCTATCACGAATATATGAAGCAGGCAATTGAAACCACCGATGGACTTGTTATTCATCAGGTGGAAGTTTCCTCTGTGCAGGTGAAAGATGGCGCAGTCTGTGGCATTACCACCCAATTGCATGGCGAATATGGCGCAAAGGCGGTGGTTATCGCCACTGGCACAAGCCTTGGTGGAAAAATCTTTATTGGGGATGCGTGGTATCTTTCGGGACCCGATGGCTTACATGCCGCGACTGATTTGACCGAGAGCTTGCAGGCTATCGGCATCCCTCTGCGCCGTTTTAAGACGGGTACCCCCGCGCGTGTGCACCGCCGCAGCATTGATTTCAGCAAGATTGAGCACCAACCTGGTGACCCTGACCATGAATTGCAGCCCTTTAGCTTTATGACGGACGCACCTATGCGCAACAAGTTAGATTGCTATATTGCCTATACCAACCCCGAAACCCATCGCATCATCAGCGAGAGCATTCATCGCAGCCCATTGTATGGAGGGATGATTGAAGGGGTGGGTCCGCGTTATTGCCCTTCGATTGAAGATAAGGTCATGCGCTTTGCCAACAAAGAGCACCATCCTGTTTTTGTGGAGCCGTGCGGCGAAAATACCGAAGAAATGTACCTACAAGGACTTTCGAGCAGCCTGCCCGAAGATGTGCAGAATGATTTCTACCATAGTATTATCGGCTTTGAGAACATGCAGATTATGCGCCCTGCCTATGCGATTGAATATGATTGTGTTGATCCAACGAGCTTGCACGCAACCTTAGAAAGCAAGGATGTGGCGGGGTTGTATGGCGCAGGGCAGTTCAATGGCACTTCAGGTTATGAAGAAGCCGCTGCGCAGGGGTTGCTTGCAGGGCTGAACGCAGCACGCAAGATAAAAGGGGCGCAGCAACTGATTTTAGAGCGCCAAACCAGTTATCTGGGCACCTTGGTGGATGATCTTGTGACCAAAGGGGTGCTAGACCCTTACCGCATGATGACAAGCCGCAGCGAATACCGCCTGACTTTGCGCCAAGACAACGCGGATGAGCGCTTGACTCCCATCGGCAGGGAATATGGGCTTGTACAGGATGACCGTTGGGAAAAATACTGCGCAATGCAGCAAATCAAAGCAAATGAGCAAAAGCGCCTCAAAGAAACTAAAATCAAAACCGCTGACTTACGCGCTGCGATGGAAGCCGCAGGGTTAGATCAAAATGTGCAGGGCGGCCCTGCGTATGAGCTACTGCGCCGTCCTGAGATAAAATATGCGATGCTTGCCACCATTTGCGGGGCAGGTGAGGGGGTAACCCCCATGATGGCAGAGCGCATTGAAACTGAAATCAAGTATGAGGGGTATATCGCGCGGCAAGAGCGTTTGATTAAAGATGTTGCCCGCCACGAGAAAACGCTCATCCCAGATGATTTTGATTATAGCGTACTGCGCGGGCTGAGCTTTGAGGCACGTGAGAAGTTAGCCAAGCAAAAACCAAAAAACCTAGGGCAAGCAGGGCGTATTCCGGGGGTGTCGCCTGCTGACATGGCGCAGTTGAGTGTAGCGCTAGTGGCAGCGCAAAGGAATGGTAATTTAAAGTAAGGGAGAACCTATGATTGATAAAAACAGATTAAAACAAAAATGTTCCACGTGGAACATCCCCATTACCGACCATCAGCTAGACCAACTGGATCGGTTCGCTGAAATTTTGGTGGCATACAACGAAAAGGTCAACCTGACCGCCATTACTGATCCAGAAGGCATTGAGGACAAGCATTTCTTTGATAGCTTATTCTTTGCCGCACAGCCTGAGGTGCAGGGTAAGATGGTGGATGTCGGCGCGGGTGCAGGGTTTCCTGGGATTGTCGCTAAAATTTACAAACCTGACCTTGACCTAACCTTGATGGAACCCACCGGCAAGCGGGTGACCTTTTTGCAATATGCTTGCGCAGAGCTTGGGCTAGAGGGTGTTACTTTTTTAAAGGAACGTGCAGAGGAAGCTGCCCGCAAAGAATGGCGCGAAAGTTTCGACTTAGTATCTGCGCGCGCGGTAGCAAGCCTGCCACAGCTTGCGGAATATTGCCTGCCCTTGTGTAAGGTTGGCGGTGTCTTTTTAGCCATGAAAGGCGCTTCGGGCGAGGAAGAAGTCAACTCTGCTGCGAGTGCTATCAAAAAGCTAGGCGGCAAATACATCGAAACCCTAGAGGGGGAACTGCCAAACGGCGATAAGCGTAATTTGATTTTATGCAAAAAAATATCGCAAACTCCGTCAACATACCCACGGAACGGCGGCAAAATTGCAAAATCGCCCCTAAAGTGATGGGGAAAGCTGCTGTTTTGGGCAAAAACGCGGCGAACGAATTTCATAGCCAAACAGGCATATCTATGGTACACTTTGGTTAGACAAAGGCTTGTGCCACAAGATATGCTTTTTTTATTGTGATAAAACTGCACAGATAAGGCAAGGAGGGAATGGTTATGTTTGAATCAAAACGCGCACTGGGGAAATTGTTGCTGTTGCCACTAGAAGAAATCCACCCTTCGCCCTATCAGGCGCGCAGCAATTTTGAACAGCGCGAGATTGATGGGCTTGCCCTTAGCATTCAGCAAAACGGATTATTGCAGCCTATCTCGGTGCGGCGCGATGCAGATTTCGGCGGGTATGAGTTAATCGCGGGCGAGCGGCGGCTGCGTGCTTGCAAGCAGATTGGTATGCGTAAAATCCCTGCCATTTTGTGCGAGTATCAAGATGAACAAACTGCAAGTCTGAGTTTGCTTGAAAATTTACAGCGGCAAGACCTTAACCCGTTTGAGCAAGCGCGTGGGATTAAGGTGCTAATTGACATTTGGGGCTGTACCCAAAATGATGCCGCGCATCGCCTTGGGATGGCACAGCCCACTCTTGCGAATAAATTGCGACTGTTACAACTTTCGGATGAGTTGCAAACCTTTGTGGTGGAGCAAGGGCTGAACGAGCGCCATGCCCGAGCGGTGTTGCGCCTGCCCGACTCCATGCGAAAAAGTGCCCTGGTGCAAATGCACCAACAGCAGATGAATGCTAAGGCGGCAGATAATTATATAGAGCAATTGCTCAAACCTGCCAAAGCAAAGCAAAAGCCTCGCCGTGCGCTGATGGTGCGAGATGTGCGCATCTTTGTCAACACCATCAATCGCGCCATTACCATCATGACCGAGAGCGGCGTGCCCGCTACCAGTAAAAAGACAGAAGGGGAGGGGTATATCGAATATACCGTCCGTATCCCCACCGCAGGTGCCGCGCGGCAGTAAGGTCGTCCCATTCCGATGCCTCCCTTAACACGAAGCCTCTTTTCTCTGCAAGGTGCAGGGGGAAGAGGTTTCTTTTTTTGTTTGCAAGGCTTTTCTAACGCGAAATAAAGAAGATGGGTGAGCTACGTGTGTTTGTTGCCCTGCGCGTACCATGGCGCGGCATGCTACCTTTTGCGAGGGATGTTGTGGCATAACGATACGGTGTTGCGCTTGTGAAACTTGTATTTGTGTGAGGTGTCAATAGATGATGCTAAGATAATTGCATAGCGCAATGAGGGTGCTTCTTATGCGCGTAATGTTCCACGTGGAACAATTGTTTTGCGCTGTGCCCTATAAATAAGGAAAAAGCGACTGAAAACATCGAAAAAAGCAAAAAAATCGCAAGGAACAATTTGAAAATCAAAGAAACTATGCTATAATAATCCCATACGAGAAAAAGAGGTGCGGCATAATTGCACGTCTTTACCCTGCTTGCGGGGCGTTTCGGTGACGTTTATCAGATACAAGCAAAAGCGGAGGAACCCACATGGGAAAAGTAATTGCAGTTGCAAACCAAAAAGGCGGGGTAGGCAAAACCACCACAGCGGTGAATTTGTCTGCTTGTGTTGCCTCACTTGGCAAAAAGGTGCTTGTGGTAGACCTTGACCCACAAGGACACAGTACCAGTGGCTACGGCATGACCAAGCGCGGGGTAGAGGTTGGTACCTATGATTTGTTGATTGGCACCGCCACCGCAAAGCAGGCCATCTGCAAAACACCCTTCCGCGCAGATATCATCGCCTCGAACACCAAACTAGCGGGCGCGGGGCTTGAGCTAATTGATTTCGATAGCCGTGAAAGCCGTCTGCGTAAGGCATTGGCAAGCGTGGCGGAAGACTACGATTTCATCTTTATCGATTGCCCTCCAAGTCTTGATTTGCTCAATTTGAATGGTCTGTGTGCCAGTGATAGCGTGCTGATCCCAGTGCAGTGTGAATATTACGCGTTAGAGGGTTTATCTGAGCTAATCAGCACCCTCAAAACCGTGCGCAAAAAATACAATAGCTACCTTGATATCGAAGGGGTTGTGTTTACCATGTACGCAGGGCGGTTAAACTTGACCATGCAGGTGGTAGACCAAGTGAAAAAATACTTCGGCGATAAGGTGTATAAAACCACCATCCCACGCGCGGTGCGTTTGTCCGAAGCGCCAAGCTATGGGCAGCCTATTAATTATTATGACCCAAGCGGAAAAGGGTCAGAGGCATATATGGATTTAGCATTGGAATTTGTAAAGAATAATAAATAGGAAGGGCTTTGTGCCACAGGGTGCGCAGTGTAAGCGGTAGGCATGCTGCGTATTTAGGACAATGAACCCTTCCCCAAAAGGAAACAGGTGAAAGCATGGCAAAAGGAAAAGGTGGGCTCGGGCGCGGGTTAGACAGTTTGTTTGAGGATTCAACCCCAAGCCTAAGCAGCGGTGGCGCAACTGAAACGCTGCCCCTGCGCGAGATTGAACCAGACCCCAACCAACCGCGCAAAACGTTTGAGGAAACAGCCCTTGCGGAACTGGCGGCAAGCATTGCAGAGCACGGGCTGCTGCAACCCATTGCAGTGCGCCCCAACACACTGGGCAGTGGTTATATCATCATCGCAGGTGAGCGCCGTTGGCGTGCTTGCCGCATGGCAGGGCTGGCAGAGGTGCCAGTCATCGTCAAAGAAGTATCTGATCAGCAGGCGATGGAGCTTGCGCTGATTGAAAACTTACAGCGCGAGGATCTAGATGTGGTCGAAGAGGCAATGGGCATCCAAGAATTGATGGATCGTTGTACTCTTACTCAAGAGGTCGCAGCAGCGCGCCTTGGCAAAAGCCGCAGTGCTGTTGCCAATACCTTGCGTATTCTGCGCTTGCCAGAGGATGCGCTTTCCTTATTAAAAGGCGGGTTTATCAGTGCAGGGCATGCCAAGGTTGTACTTGGGCTTGCCACTCCAGAATTACAAATGCAAGCCGCACAAATCATTGCAAATGAGCAGTTGAACGTGCGTCAAGCAGAGGTTCTCTGCAAAAAACTAGCAAAAGGGGAGCCCGCGCCCAAGGCAGAGGTGCAAAACCCTGCCCTACCGACGGAGGTAGAGCTAAGTCTAAAAGAAATTTTGGGCAACGAGGTTTCGGTCGCCTACAAAAAAGGGCAGGGCAGCCTAACGGTCAAGTTCTATTCAGACGAACAGCTCAAAGCTTTTGCGAACCTGCTCGGCAAATATGATAAAACAGGTGAGCATCCCGTAAAAGCAATGGACTCGTACCTATTATAAAAACAATTCATAGAATACAAAGCAAGTAGAGAAGAAAGAGGAATTATCATGTTAGACATCAAATATGTCCGCGAAAACCCCGAAATTATCAAAGAAAACATTAAGAAGAAGTTCCAAGACGCAAAGCTGCCCATGGTAGACGAAGTGATTGAACTAGACGCAAAATACCGCGCAGCCCTGCAAGAAGCAGAAGCGCTGCGTGCAGAGCGCAATAAACTATCCAAGAGCATTGGCATGCTGATGGGTGCCGTCAAAAAAGCAGGGGATGAGGCAGCCAAGGCAGAGGCAGAAGCAAAGGTAGCCGCCGTCCGTGCGGAGGTTAATGCAGAGGCAGAGCACCTTAAAGAAATCGAAGTGCAGCAGGATGCTTACGCTGCTCGCATTCAAGAGATTATGTACACGCTGCCCAACATCATTGATGCCAGTGTGCCCATCGGCGAAGATGATAGCTGCAACGTAGAGGTCGCCCGCTTTGGTGAGCCAACCAACCCCGACTTTGAAGTGCCCTATCACACCCAAATCATGGAGAGCTTTGACGGGCTTGATATGGATGCCGCAGGTCGTGTGGCAGGCAACGGTTTCTATTACCTCATGGGTAACGTTGCTCGCTTACATGCAGGCATTTTGGCCTATGCGCGTGATTTTATGATTGACCGTGGCTTTACCTATGTTATCCCACCCTTTATGATGCACGGTGACGTGGTGAAGGGGGTTATGTCTTTCCCTGAAATGGAAGCAATGATGTACAAAATTGAGGGCGAGGATCTTTACCTTATCGGCACCTCTGAGCATACCATGATTGGTCGCTATATCGACCAGACCTTGCCAGAGAGCAAACTGCCCCAGACGCTTACCTCTTACAGCCCCTGCTTCCGCAAGGAAAAAGGTGCTCACGGCATTGAAGAGCGCGGGGTATACCGCATTCACCAGTTTGAAAAACAAGAGATGATTGTCGTCTGCAAACCAGAAGAAAGCATGGATTGGTATGAAAAGCTGTGGCGCCACTCGGTTGCCTTGTTTGAGAGCATGGAAATCCCTGTGCGTCAGCTGGAATGTTGCTCAGGCGACCTTGCGGACCTAAAGGTAAAGAGCTGTGACATCGAGGCATGGAGCCCCCGCCAACAGAAATATTTTGAGGTTTGCAGCTGCTCGAACCTTGGCGATGCACAGGCGCGCCGTCTGAATATCCGCATCAAGGGCGAGAACGGCAACTACTTTGCCCACACCCTCAACAATACGGTGGTTGCACCTCCACGCATGTTAATCGCTTTCTTTGAAAACCACTTGCAAGCAGATGGCAGTGTTACCATCCCTAAGGCATTGCAGCCTTATATGGGTGGGTTAGAAGTGATGATTCCCACCAAGGACTAATCTTAAAAAACAGCGATAATACGATATAAATACAAGAAAAACCACCTTTTGAAAAAAAGTGTGGTTTTTTTTGTATTTTCCCTTGACAAAGGGTCTGGTTTTTTGTATAATAATTAAGCGTTCTCACGAGAGCGCAGCCAAATTATGGCGGTATAGCTCAGTTGGCTAGAGCACTCGGTTCATACCCGATTTGTCGTAGGTTCAAATCCTATTACCGCTACCATGTGTACAAATTTTCGCTAAATGGTAGGGTTGTTACTCGCAACAGTGGGTGACACGGGGTCTTACGATTTCGCGAAAATTTGTATCATGGCCCGTTGGTCAAGCGGTTAAGACACGGCCCTTTCACGGCTGTAACATGGGTTCGATTCCCGTACGGGTCACCAAAAAGAGCACTACTTCGGTAGTGCTTTTTTGTTTTGCAAAATTTGTTAAGGTTAAGCAAACCGCCCGCTCGTGCGCAGAGCGTTTTTATCAGATAAATAAAATCCCGCAGATGATTGCCGTTTAGGCAACACTCTGCGGGATTTAGTCTTATCTTAGTGAGTGGTCACACAGAAGGGCACATTGCCCGTATGGGCGCGAGGATCGGCGCAAATCCGCATCCTGTCATTTCCCTTCGTTCTTGCTCAAAATCTTTTGGATGTTATCCTTTTGCATGCTGATAATCTCATCGCAGTACTCACAGCGATATTCCCGTTTTTCAGGGTTAATCAGATGGAAGATATGGTCGATGTTGCCCTCCACTGAGGTAATGCAGCGGGGGTTTTTGCACAGGATAACATTCTGCACTAGGGTGGGGATAACTGGTTGAAGCTTTTTGATAATCGTGTGGTCCTCTATCACGTTTACCGTGCAATCTGGGTCAATCAGCCCAAGCACCGCAAGGTCAATCTCCTCTGCGGATACGTTGGTGATTTTAATCACGTCTTTTTTGCCAAATTGTTGGCTGCTGGCATTCATCAAAAATGCAACGGTGTGCTTATCGGTGTTAATGCCCAGATAATTTAAAATTTTGCTGCCGTTGCCTGCCTTTAGGTGGTCAATGACAATGCCTTTTTCAATGCTGTTGATAACCATAACAAACTCCTTCTTTGTCTGTTGCTTGGGTGTTGCGCAATCCTTTATGGGCTTACATCATCTCTTGGTCAGCACCAAGCAGGCACATCATTAGTGCCATCCGCACAAACATACCATATTTGGTCTGTTTAAAGTAAAGGGCGCGAGGGTCTTTGTCCACCTCTACCGCAATCTCATTGACGCGGGGTAGGGGATGCAGCACCATCATGTCATCCTTGGCAAGCGCCATCTTGTCAGCGTCTAAAATATAAGTATCCTTTAAGCGGATGTAATCCTCTTCGTTGAAGAAGCGCTCACGCTGTACGCGGGTCATGTATAAAATATCTAATTCACCAAGCACTTCGTTCATTTGCTCTACTTCTACGAAATCAATCCCTTGCTTTTGCAGCACTTCTTTGCGCATATAATCGGGAATGCGCAGTTCTTCTGGCGCAATCAGCACAAACTTGATGTTTTCATAGCGGGCGAGTGCTTTAATCAGGGAATGTACCGTTCGCCCGAACTTTAAATCACCGCACAGCCCGACCGTTAGGTTGTCAAAATGCCCCTTTTCGCGGTGGATGGTCAGCAGGTCGGTTAGGGTCTGGGTGGGGTGCTGATGCCCGCCGTCGCCTGCGTTAATCACGGGCACTTCGCTGTTCCATGCTGCTACCTTAGGCGCACCCTCTTTGGGGTGGCGCATGACGATTAAATCGCTGTAACAGGCAACGGTGCGGATGGTATCGGACAGGCTTTCGCCCTTACTGGTGGAGCTAGAGCCGGGTTCAGAAAATCCGATGACCTGACCGCCAAGGCGTAGCATAGCCGCTTCAAAGCTAAAGCGGGTGCGGGTACTGGGCTCATAAAACAGGGTGGAGAGCAGCTTGCCATCGCAAGCGTGTGCGTATTTTGCGGGGTTTGCGATGATATCATCTGCAAGTGCAAAGATATAATCCATCTCCTCGGTGGTAAAATCAAGCGGTTCTAATAGGCTTCTTCCCTGTAACATAAAAATCTCCATTCTGTCGCGGTGTCGCCACACAAGCAGCGCTTATTTCCTTGAAACAGCGGGATGTGTGCGCTCTGTGTATGGTTGTAGGCATTGCGATTGCCAATTGCCAAAAAAACACCCCTTGCAAAGCAAAGAGTGTTATGCCATATCCATCATAAAAGCATGATGCGAGAGAACAATAGAAACAGCACGGCAACCACTGCAAAAATTATTGCGAATTGGTTTTGTTCTGGCTGTCATGGCGGTTCCCTCCGTGTCTTTTATGTTTGAGTTAGTATAGCACGAAATGGTAGGAAAAGCAAGCGGTTTTGCCCCTGCAACTCTTTTCTTTGCGCAAAAACGCTTGTCGGTGGGTGGGCGCTGTGTTACACTAACGGTGTTAGAAACGGTGAGCGCGTGTTGCGGACCGTCCAAAAACAAAAAATGTATAAACGTAGATGCGCAAGCGTGTGCGAGTGCTTTTTGCCTCGTTCAATAAGCGCTGAAATTCACACAACTTTTTTAGAATGCGATAGGTGCCAATAGCGCCTGACGAAACAAGCCGATAGGATAAGGAGTAATGCCATGAAACCAATGCGCCGTGCTGACCGTCAAGTAACTGACCCCACCGAAATCCTTGCGATATTAACAGAGGAGAAAGTTTGCCGCCTTGCCATGGTAGATGAGGCAGGTGCTTATATCGTCCCGCTTAACTTTGGCTATACCCTCAGTGCGCAGAGCGAGGCCCACACCACGGAGGGCTTGCCACAGGCGCTGACGCTCTATTTTCATAGTGCAAGCAGTGGACACAAAATCGATGCGCTGCGCGCAAACTCGCGTGTCTGTTTTGAAATAGATGGCGCACATCAGATGGTGCTGACAGAAGCATTTACCGATTGCTCCTATCACTATCATTCCATCATTGGGAGCGGCGAAGTAGAATTTATCACTGACTCTGCCGCCCGCATGGATGCCATGGTTGCCCTTATGCAGCAGCAAAGTGGCATGATGCCAGAGGCAATCCGCGCTATGCCACGGGATGAGCGTTGGATGAAAAATGAGGTCATGGCGGTGTTTGCCCTGCGGGTGGGGGAACTTTCCGCCAAACGACACGGCTAAACACGGGTAAGAATGAATATATTTCTTGGTATGAACCGACGCTTTTGTGGCAAAAAGCCAAAAATAACAAAAAAGGCTGTTTCGGTAAATTTTAGTGATTGACAAGTGATAGGAAAGGGTAGATAATCTCTATATCACAATGGGGTTTTAGCGAAACAACCAAAAAACTCTGGTTCATTTAGGGCAACTCGCTCAAAACCTATCGGAATAATCGGAATAGATTTTGAAAAACAACCTTGCGCGGGGGCGCACAATCACATGGGAACGTTACTCCAAAACAAAGTCAAGCGCATGACCTACCCGCAAATCATTGCGATAGGGTACTTTTTTATCATTCTAATCGGGGCAGGGCTGCTTTGCCTGCCCATTGCTAGCCGTGCAGAGGGCAGCTTGCCCTTGCTCAGCGCATTGTTCACCGCCACCAGTGCAACCTGCGTTACTGGGCTTGCGGTGGGGGATACCTATCAGCTTTTCACCGGCTTTGGGCAGGCAGTGATTTTGTTCTTAATCCAAATCGGTGGGCTTGGCTTCATGACCATCATTATTATGTTCAGCTTTGCCTTTAAAAAGAGGATTGGTCTACGCACTCGTACTTTGCTGAAAGAAAGTGTCAACAGTACCTCGGTCGGTGGGATTGTCCGCCTATTCCATAAGGTGCTGCTTGGCACATTGCTGTTTGAAGGGGTGGGCGCACTGCTGCTTGCCACTCGTTTTATTCCGCGCTATGGGCTGTGGCAGGGGTTGTGGTTTAGCGTATTCCATTCGGTGTCTGCCTTTTGCAATGCAGGCTTTGATTTAATGGGGGTGCAAAGCGCGGGTTCTTCCCTTGTTTATTGGGCGGATGACCCTGTGGTCTGTATCACCATCGCCTTGCTGATTATGATTGGCGGCATTGGCTTTTTTGTCTGGGCGGATATCCAGTCCCACGGGTTGCGTTTTAAGAAGTATCAGCTACATACCAAGCTCGTCCTTACTGTCAGTGGCATTTTAGTGGTGGGGGGCACATTGCTGTTCCTTGCGATTGAATGGAACCATACCTTGGCGAATATGCCCCTTTGGCAAAAACTTTTAGATGCGTTTTTCTGTGCCGTTACACCGCGTACCGCCGGCTTTAACGTGGTGGATACCACCGCACTCCAAAGCAGCGCCAAGATGCTCACCATTATGCTAATGTTCATCGGCGGGTCTACGGGGGGCACGGCGGGCGGTGTCAAAACCACCACGCTTGCTGCACTGGTTATCTCTGCATTTGATACCCTGCGCGGCATGAAAGACACCAATGTGTTTGGGCGCCGCCTAGAGGTAGATGTGCTGCGCCGTGCCAATGCGATATTCAGCGTCAATATCTTTGGCGTGTCGCTTGCCTGCTTTATGATGATGGTGTTTGAGCCGCAGTTGCCCCTCAGCAGCGTTTTGTTTGAGGTGGTGAGTGCCATTGGCACCGTTGGGCTTAGCGTGGGGGTTACTGGCTCGTGCGATGCTGTTGGGCTTTGCGTGCTGATGGTGCTGATGTATGCGGGGCGTGTAGGCAGCATGAGTTTCGCGTTGCTCTTTACCGAACAGCGCTCACAGCCCGCCGTCCGCTGCCCAGAGGAAAAAATCAGCATTGGGTAAGTGTTCTTATGATAGAGAACCTGGAACAAGTGCAGGGCATAAGCGGGATAGCCGTATCTTTGCCTTGTGATAGGAGTAATCCGTTTGAACGCATAGAAAGGAGTGTACGCAGGGTGCCCTGCGTACCACAAAAAATATGAAGTCGTTTTTAGTTATTGGGCTAGGTCGTTTTGGTCAGCATCTAAGCCGCCGTTTGAGTGAGCTTGGCAATGAGGTTATGGCGGTGGATATCCGTGAGGATAAAATCCATACCGTTATGAATAAGGTCACCAGTGTCGAAATTGGGGATTGCACCGACGAAGAAGTGTTAGACAGCCTAGGGGTGGGCAACTATGATGCCTGCTTTGTCTGTGTTAGCAGTAACTTCCAAAGCAGCCTTGTTATCACGGATTTGCTCAAAGAAAAAGGCGCCAAGCGTGTCATCAGTCGTGCCGCGCGCGATGTGCAGGCAAAGTTTTTGCGTCGCAACGGGGCAGATGATGTTGTATACCCAGAACGTGGCTATGCTGAGCGCCTTGCCTTGCGCTGCTCTCGCAATGATGTCTTTGATTATATCGAGCTTGCGGATAATGCTTCTATCTATGAAATCGCGCCCATCCCCGCATGGATTGGCAAAACCGTCAGCGAAATTGATTTTCGCGCAAAATACTGTTGTAGTATCCTAGCCGTCAAAAAAGGCGGGGTGACCGATGCACTGCCCGGCGCAGATTACGTCTTTACGGGGGAAGAACATTTAATGGTCTTTGGCAAAGACGAAGAGATGAAAAAACTAATGAAAATTGTGGGCTAAGGGTTTGCCCCACAAACAAAATAACAACAAAAATCTCCCTGTACAAGTAGGCTGTACAGGGAGATTTTTTAATTGTTGTGATAAGGTGCAGCTTGCAACGGTTATTTTGCAATCAAAAGTTCTGCAAGTGCTGCGGGGGTTTCCGCAAAGGTGGTTGCCCCGGCGGCAGTGAGTTCTTCTTTGCTGCGGAAGCCCCAAAGCACGGCAATCGCAGGGATGTTTGCATTTGCTGCTGTTTCCATATCGACATTGCTGTCGCCCACAAAAACGGTCGAAGCAGGGTCCATCTTTTCTGCAGCCATCAGGGCAAGCAGGCCAGTGGGGTCTGGTTTTAATGGGGTGGTGCCAACCTGACCGCGTACCGCAGCAATCGCATCACCAAAGTAATCGCGGATTAAAATCTGGCATAGCGCATCTGCTTTGTTTGAGAAAACAGTGCATTTTACCCCATTGGTGCGCAAGGTGCGCAGCATGGCTTCAATGCCATCATAAGGGGCGGTTTTATCCTCACGGTGTGCGGCATAACGCGCCGAAAATTGTGCGCGGGCACCGGCGATAATATCATCGGTGCGTAGGTTTTCTGGGGTGAAAGAATACACTAAATTCGGAATACCATGCCCAACCATCAACTTGAATTCTTCGGTCGAAAAAGTGGGCCAGCCGTTTCTCTCGCATACCCAGTTGCCTGCCGCAGCGATATCATCGATGGTGTTTAATAGGGTGCCATCTAAGTCAAAAATTACGTTTTGAAGCACAACAGTTTCTCCTCACTTGTTTTTTTACATCGTCTTTACAATAGCTTTTATTATTGTAACAGAAAAAAGAGCCTAGAACAATCGACAAAACCTCAATTCTTACCGCGAATTTGTTCAACAATTTTGAGCAATACGCTATGAATTGCTGCCTTTTTGCCTTTTATTGGTTGCACACATGGGTTTACATCGGATTGTTCGGTGGGTTCAGTGGGAAAAACAGTGCTTTGGCAAGGGTGTTTGCGTCTTGGCTGCGCAGGAGAAGGCGCACCGGATAGGGAAATTTTTCTTTGCGGGCAGTTGGTGCTTTGGGGTATAAAATCACCCGGCTTGCTCCTACAAGGCGCAGTGGAATACTATGTTCTAGGGATACCATGGCAAGGTGTTCGGGTGTGAATTCTAGTTCCTGTCGCAGCAACACCCCGCGGCGCAATCGTAGGGTGCGCTGTGCGCCATTGCCATGCACACACCAATCGGTGCGGTGCCAAACAAGCAGAGTGTAGCCGATGATGAAACAAAGCAGTGCCGCGTCTTGCCGTAGTGCAAGCCAGAGGGCATCAAGCTGCCATTCTAATAATGCGCGGGGCAGTGGCAACAGCAGCACTAACCAATAGCGCCGAAATATCCTTGCCGCTGCAAGGGGGTGATAATGCTGCGGGCGGCTGCTTTTCATACTGCACCCATCCATTCGTATAGGGGCGCAAGGTCTTGGCGGGCAAAGGGCAAAAAGCAAAAGGCGCGCTTGGCGGTGTGGCATACAAAAATTTGGCAATCCGCAAGGCGCAATAGCGGGGTGGAGTAATGCCCGATGGTATAGATGGCGCAGCAGGGGATATACAGCACTTTTTGAAACATTCGCCCATAGCGAAGGCACAATAGCGTGATGCCCTGCGCGCTTTGCTGCACACAAATAGTAAGATAGTACCGCCCGCTATACCACCACAGCCAAAGCAGCACCCCTGCAAGGGTGCCGCCGCCAATGCCGCCCGCGCGGGCACTTTGCGAAAAGAACAGCGGCAACAGCAGCATGCCCGCACCGCCTGCCCAACATAGCAGAACAGCGCGCCCTTTTGGCGGGATTTTTAGGGTGAGGGTTGGCATGTTTTCATATCTCCTTTTTGATAAAAATAAAAATTGCTGGGTGCGTTGGCGCATTTCGTCCCGATGGCAAAAAGGCGCATGGGTTTTCAATGCAGCAAGCAAACTGCACAAAAGTAATTTTTGGAATGAAAAAAGAGCAGAAGGTTCACTTCTCGATTAAAAAAGAGCAGAAGTAAACTTCTGCTCTAGTCTAGGCGGGGAATATTCTCTTTAAACAAAGGGGGCGGCTTATCGCTCTAGTTTCCAGTCCATCATTAATTCGCGCAAGGTCTTTTCATAGGTCAGGCATAGAATGCGATCCCCTGCGTGCAGGGTGGTGGCACCGTTTGGAATGATAAATTCGCTGCCGCGGGTAATGCTAACCAAAATGGCATCGCGAGAGATATGCAAATCCATAATGCTCTGTCCTTCGTGCACAAATGGTTCGGGCAAAATAATCTCGTTTAGGCTTGCCGTGCCATCCGCAAGGGTCAGCACTTGGCGAATAGAATCCGTTTCAATTTCGCGCTCTAAAATATGCCCTAGGTTATCGGTGCCGCATACCACGATATCAACCCCAAGCTCATGCAATAGGGCGCGGTTTTCGGGGTTAGAGGCACGTGCAACGGTCTTTTTCACCCCTAGGTGCTTTGCCAGTTGGCAGGCGATTAAATTGTGCTCGTCACTGCCTGTTACTGCAACAAAGGCGGCGCAGCTTTCGCAATCGGCTGCCTGTAAAATATGCATGTGAATGGAATCCCCGCGCACCACAGGGATATCCAGTGCGTTAGAAAGATAGGCACACTGTGCCTCATCTGGCTCAATGAGGGTGACCTTATGGCGGTGGGCAAGCAAACTTTTTGCCAGATAATAGCCAACCTTGCCGCCACCTGCAATACAAACGTTCATGTTAGTTCCTCGCTTTATCTTAAAATCGCGCGCCGCTTACCGGTGTAGAGGAGCGACGGGGTGTGAATTTGCAAATCATATCGGTTTATTCTGCCTGAGTGTGTAAGGTTTCAAAGGCTGCTTGCACCGTCAGCACAGTGGGGCAGATGGTGGTTAGGTTGTATTTTTTTTGGTAAATGGTTGCAAGCTCTGTCTGCGATACGCGGCAGATGACATTGGTTTTGCCAAAGGTCTTTTGCGCAATCTGGGCAGTCATCAAGTTTTCGGCATCGCTGCACCCCACCACCGCAACGGCATCACAGTTTTGGATGCCCGCACGGGTCAGCGCGGTTAGGTCTGTTAAATCGCCCGTGGTGGCGGTGCCACCAAAGGTGTAATGGTCAAAAGAATCTAGCAAGCGAAAGCTCTCGCTGCTTTTATCTAAGATAGAAATTTCGTGCCCTTCGTTTTCTAAATCGCGGGCAAGCGCAGCGCCCACGCGACCACAACCAACAATCAGTATATTCATCTGTTATCCCTCATAAGAATATGAATGTGCGTAACGGGATTATCCCGAAAAGAGTATGCATTTATTATAGTAGATTTTTCACAAAAGAGCAATAAAAATTGCGCAGGAAACGCGAAAGAAGCTAACTTTTGAAAAAAGGCAAGCCATCTCATCCGCAAAACGCAACGCGGGGGGCTTCTTTTATTGCGCGTATGTATAAAAGGTGATATACTATAACTATCTATGAGCAATAAAAGGAGAGCAACAAATGATGGAATTACTCAAAGCGGCGCTGATGGGGATTATCGAAGGGATCACTGAATGGTTGCCCATCTCGTCGACAGGGCACATGATATTGGCAGAGCAGTTGATTGTTTTCAATCTTAGCGATGCCTTTTTAGAGATGTTCCGCGTGGTCATTCAGCTTGGTGCGATTGGCGCGGTGGTGGTCATCTTCTGGAACAAACTCTGGCCGTTCAAAATGGAAAACGGCAAAATCGCCCCTAAAATCCCATCGTGGACGCTGTGGTTTAAGGTACTTGTTGCCACCTTGCCCGCCCTTGTTATCGGGCTGCTGCTAGATGATTGGATGGACGCGCATTTTTATAATTACATCACCGTTGCGGTCATGCTGATTTTATATGGTATTTTGTTTATCGTGGTAGAGAATCTGCCCCTACGCACCCGCGTGTTTAAAATTTCTAAAATTACCTATACCCAAGCCTTTATTATTGGTTTGTGGCAGGTGCTTGCCATTATCCCAGGAACCTCGCGCAGTGGCGCCACCATTGTGGGTGGGTTGCTGCTTGGGCTTTCGCGTGCCTGCGTGGCAGAGTTCACCTTCTTCCTTGCGGTGCCGGTTATGATTGGCGCCTCGCTGCTCAAGGTGGTCAAACTATTGCTCGATGGCTATGTCATCAGCGGGCTAGAGCTTGGGGTGTTGTTCACTGGCTCTGCGGTTGCCTTTGTGGTCAGCCTTGGC
>JAWXUQ010000066.1:0-14220 GCA_044426225.1 Faecalibacterium sp.
GCGGCGTAAGAAAAGCTGTGAAAGCAGGGGTTATATTTGAGATGCCCTGCCGCGATTGCGCTGTTGCAGATGGCAGAAAGGGTGATGTGAACGCCCTCTCTGGTGGTGAATGCGAGGGTGGTTTCGGTGGCGAGGGTGGCGTAAAAATTGCGGACAAGTTGCGGCGTGAGGGTTTGCACTTCGCACTGCCCAAGGTAGCGCAAGATGTAAGTAACGTCTAACGCCCTGCGTGGGTAGCGGAGGTTTTCAACACCAGAGAGCCATGTTTGTGCAAAACTTGCGAGGGTGATTGGTTTATTACTTTGGTTTTTGGGACTTATGCTCCCCTGTTTTTGTTGCGTGTCTTTCATTTTGTTTGACTTCCTTTCGGTACTGCTTTGGGCTACGTAGCTATCTGCCAACGACACCATACCGAAAGATTTTTATTTAGTCTAGCGATTTTTTCAAAGTCGTAAAAACTTCTACCAAAGCGACAATTTACCCTGCCCGTTGGGTGTGAGATTGCAGCAAAGAACGATTGATTTCAAGCCCTTTTTCATTCACAGATGTGCTGCCGCCGAGCAAACCATTGAGCATGGCACAGCTGGCGCGGTGCTTTTGCAGCATATTGGGGTGGCAATAGGTGCGCTCTAAAAAGCTAGTGTCGCCATGCCCTGCAAGCTCTGCCACCGTTTGTTTATCCACCCCATTGTGCAGCATGGTGGTGACAAAATAATGCCGCAAAGTGTGCAAGTGGAACTCTTTTGAAAAGCCAATTTTATTATAAAGTTTGCGCAAACGCTTGGAGAAAGTGTCTGGATAAATGAGTTGCATTTTCTCGTTGGTGAAGATGTATTCGCTGAGTGGCACACCCAACTGTGCTGCTTGTTTCTCTTTGCAGTTTCGGTAGGCGGCAAGCATGAGTCGAAGTTCTTTGCCGAGCACAATCTCTCTTGTTTTGTTGTTCTTGGTGCCTTTTTCGACCACACCGCTATAGGGCAGCGAACTGCGTGAGCGACTAACCACGAGGATTTTGGTGTTATCTACCGCCACAATGTCAGACCATTTCAGCGCACACAGTTCGCCACGGCGGCAACCTGTAAAGATTGCCATGAGGTAAAACAGTTTATAATGCGCTGGTTCTTGGTTGAGTGCTTGGAACAGTTCTTTCATTTGTAGGTCAGTTGGGATAATTTGCGCGGCCTTTTCGACGGGCGGAACATCCACCATACGGGCAGGGTTGCGGGCGATAATCTCGTTGCGTTTGGCATCGCTTAGCACTGCCGACACCGCCACCAGATGCTTTTGCACCGTGATTTCTTTGATGGGTTTGCCACGAAAAGTGCGCTTGCGGAGTTCTAACAACATATTTTCAATCGCGATGGGGCGCAGCTTATTCAGCTTGATTTGCCCGATGTGTGGATAGGTATGTTCGAGCATTTTGCGGTAGCCGTTGATGGTGCTGATGGCATATTTTGAAACACTTTTGAGGGCGGTGCCTGTGGGTGTTTTTTCTTGTTTGGGTGTGTGGCGGTCTAGCCAGCGCAGGGCGAATTGCTCAAAGGTCATCTCGCCATCTTCGCTGTAGCCTTGCTTTACTTCGCGTTCAAATTCTTCGGCAGCATGGGTGACGTATTGAAAGACACTGCGCGGATGCACACTTGTGGGGACGGTGATTGTTTTCGCTTTGGATATTTTACTGCCGTTTGGGCGGTAGCCGTTGCTGATTGTAATTTTAAATTTGCGGTCAGATATTTTTTTGATGCTTGCCATATTGCTCCTTTGGTTGGGTTGGTTGTACTGTTATTTTCGTGTTGCTTTGGGGGTTTATATTACGATTAGTTTATAATATTTTAGCGTGATAACGCATTGGTTTTGTACGAATGGTTTTTAAATTTTAGAATGATAGCGCATTCGTTTCGGGTGAATAGCTTTATATTTTGCAGAAGAAAAACAGCATTTTTACCAGCTCATGCTCATCCCTACTTCGTTTTCTGGGTCTTGGTGGTCATCTTCTTTTTGCCCAATGCCACGCTTTTTCGGTTTGTTTTTATCTCGCTCTGGTGTTTTTCTAGTGGTGGAATCTATCACAGGAACAGGGCGCTCAAGCTGTTCCATATCCCTGCCAAGACGCAGTAAATCACCGCCAAGCTGATACACATTGGTGGAATCCACAGCATCCACCAGCATTCTTCCCACCGTGGCATCGGCAAGGTTTTCTTGCAAAAATGCCATTCTTTCCGTTTCCCAGCCTGTACAAACATCTGGTTCAGCTCGGTCATTTGCTGGTGTAGCGTCTCGCATTGCTCCGCTGTCGCTGCCAGATTCGCCTTGCTGTGTAGGCGTTCCAGTGATGCACTCTGGCTGCTGAGTGTGCCATTCTGGCTGCGAAAGTTCTCGTTGCTGTGTGCCAGATGCTGCGTCTGCATCGCGGTTTGCTCCGTCAACATCTCGCAAAGGTTCGTGTACATCTGTTCCATCTGGGCGAAGCGGTACTGCACCTCTTGCCACTGCGCCGAGGTGAGCATGAGGGTATCGAGCTGCGCATGCAGTTGAATCGACTGCGTTGCCGTGGCGATATTCTGCATTTGGGGCGGTTGCATTTGGCTGTGTTGCCGCTGCGAAGCGGTCGGATAGTGGGGTGCGTTTGGTTTGTTTCTGGCTTTTAGTTCCTCCAGTGACATCTGTTCTAATGGCAAATTCTGCCTCCATATTTTCTTTTAAATAGCGTGTTTCGTGTAGTTTATTATCGCGGCATCGCTTGCCTGTTGGGGTTTGATAGGTAATGTATTTGTGGTGCGGTTCCCACTTGACACCGTACCCTTTCGCCCCCATGCGGTGGATAAAATCCGCCTTACTTTTGGCGTGGTGCATGGTATCGTCAATCTCGTTGATGAGCCGCATTTTCCAACTGTTGCCCTTTTTTGCTTGGTGATATTCGCCTGCGGACATTGGTTTTACGCGAATGGTATCTTCGTTTTTCGGGCAGATACTGAGATTGTATTTGTTGCAAATACCGTCTGAAAAGGTGCGTAATTGTTCGATTGCGTTCACATCTTGGTGCAGTTTTTTGCCCGTCTCAAAGCTAACGGCGTTGATAATAAAATGGGAATGGATGTGTTCGCGCTCGGTGTGGGTGCAGATAAGCACCTCGAAATCGGGATAATACGCAGCGGTTTCGAGCGCAACTTGGTGGGCAAGTTCGGGGGTGATTTCTTCTTCTGGCGAGAACGATTGTACGAAATGGTAGTATCTTCTGCCGCTATCCTTGCCGTACATCAGCTTGGTATTGATAAATTCTTCGTAGGCGGTTTCGGGCGAACAGTTCTGACCGCTGATGAGAAAGCAGTGTTCCCCCTGCGTTTTATCTGGGCGCATGGTGTAGTCTAGCACGGCGTTCATCCCTGCGCGGCTTTGCCCTTTGGGGCTGTTGATGAAGTTAATCGTTGCCATCTCGCCATCTCTTTCGCTCTAGCATTTGCTGAATGCCACGGTTGATTTCTTTGAGTTGTGCAGCGGTTTCGGTGAGGGAAACAGTCTCAATGCGCCCTCGGTTTGCGAGAAGTGCAAGCTGATTTAGGTTGCGCCCAATCGCTTTTTGCTCTTTGATAAAGTCTTTGAGTTCGTCGATGATAATGATTTGTTTGTTGAGGCAAACGGTGGTGACATAGTCGGTGAGGTTCTTGTTTGCTTTGGCGGCTTTGTGGTGGATGGCATCCCAATCTGCTTGGGTAAGTTTGATGCTAAGGCGGCGGTTTTTGTGTTCCAATGGTGGGTTCCCTTTCGTGGTTTTGGTTGGTTTGGTGCGGTTTTGATTGTGTTTTTGAGGGTTATTTTTTATTGTTTTTGTATTGATTTTAGTTTTTATTTTTTGATTTTCGGATGTATTTTGCTTGATATTATAGATTGTAATGTTGCGTTTTGCAGTTGCAAAAATCGCTGAAACGCATCCAAAAGGGGTATGGGCTTTGCCCGATAAGGGGTGTGAGTCTCCCGCCCAGCTGCATCGGCGACAAGCCGAATGCGATGCTGGCTCTCTCCGCGACGGAGAGATGGGGTCTGTGGGTGAGGTTGATGGTGATTTGCAAAGTTGTGGTTACGGTGGGTGGGTCGGTTTTGTTGGCGTGTTGGGGTAAAGGTTTGGGGATTTAGAATGTTTTGGTTTTAGTTTGGTGCTGCTTTGCTTGGAGCAATATTATTAAAATGAGGGGTACTATTTGTAATTACATTAAGAGAACTGCTTGTGCTTTTTAATAAATGAATTTAATTTATAGAGGTGTACGCCTTTATTCAAAAGACATCTGCGTTACTACTATTTACAGAGAAACAAATTCCAAGGAGGCAAGAAGGCAAGGAGGCAATACCCTATAGAGTCTGCACCCTTGCACCCTTCCTTTTCACTTCTTATCGCTTGGGGCGCATTTTGAAGTAGTCAATTAGAAATCGAATAGCATTCTATCCAAGTCAATATCCACATTACGCCTCGCACACTCCTTTAACAAATATCTTGTAGTTCCATCTGTAATAATGGTGGGGTGATTGAGACGCTATTACTTTGCACCTCTTGTGGTTCTGGCACGACCGTTGCCTCGGCGACAATCACAGTGCCATCTGCTGCCACGGTCTGGGTCATGTGGTAGTACCATTTTCCATCTCGTTTTACGGATTTAATGCCCAGTGCTTGCTTGGCCGTTTTTAAGGTGCGCTCGGCAATATCCAACGCCTTGGCGCGTTTGAAGAGTTCATCCGAAAGTACATCACCATCTGCCAATGCCTCACGCAGAAATTCTTCCGCGCGTTCCGTCTTGCTGATAACCGTACCGCGCCCACTCAGCACATCGTCCACCGAGGTATCACAATAGCCTTTCCAGAGAAAGCCATTGTCTGGGTCAAGTGCGAATGCAATCGACTGCCCCACTGGTGCGAGGCTGCTTTTATCGTGGGCGACAATGCGCATGGTGGGGTCATCTTTCGAGCGACCAACGATTAACACACTGCGTGCTGCCGCGCGAAAGTCAATCGAACCCAAGCCACGGTAGGCAGCCTTGCCGCCCTGCGCTTTGTTCATGTGACCGACAAGCACCACGGCACAGCCAGTACGCTCGGCAAGCAGGGCAAGGCGTTTCATGATAGGGCGGATTTCATTGGCGCGGTGCATATCTACCTCGCTGCCAAGGTACGCTTGCATCGGGTCAAGGACAATCAGTTTTGCACCAGTTTGAGTGATGGCGGCCTCTAGGCGTTCGTCAGATAGGGTAAGTTCGATTTCGTTTTCGTCTATCACAAGGACGCGTTCGCAGTCTGCCTGCGCTGCCACCAGACGTGGTTTGATGGTATCGCCAAGGCCATCTTCAGCGGTTTGGTAAATCACATTGATGGGCGCGGTGTGGACTTCTTCTTCGGGGAGTGGTTCGCCTGTTGTCAGCAGGGCGATGAGCGCAAGGATGAAAGTTGTTTTCCCCTCGCCGGGGTCGCCTTGGATGATGGTGACTTTGCCGTATGGGATGTAGGGATGCCAAATCCAATCGATTTCTTCTATCTCGACATCGCTCATGTTGATTAGTTTTAAGTTGTTGGGCATTCGGGTTCCTGTTCTCGGCTTGTGTGCCGTCTGTGTGATTGCGGTCGGGGTGTGGGGCGGTGAGATAATTTGTGTGGGCTGTGCACGGCTCACTTAATTTTCTCAATTGTTTGTTTCGATTGCTTTTGATTTATCAGTCTGATACAATGACTCTAACACACCTCTCACCTATGTTCAATAGAACACAGAGAGGTCAGGTACATCCCGATTTTCTATCGGATACAACAGAGGTTTTTTACATGTTACTACAAACTAAAAATACACAAGACACCGAACAATCTTTCATTTGCTTTACTGCTTTGCAATGGAAAGACAGGATTTCTCTAAACAGTCACTCGGCACCACTGGGGCAGTGCAGTACCGATATTTTAAATTTAGATGCCGATACAATCGACAAATTAAAATCGTCTAGCGAGGCGCTGCATAAATTATTATTTGAAGATTTTTCTAATACTCGTGTTACAAAAAACAAAGCTTTTGCAGAGCTCGCACAGCAAATAGTCAACACCGTTTTAGATTTACTTATCCGCATTCCCCCTTATAGTTGGTTTCTGAAGCCCGACTTCGGGCGCACTGTTTTTCTTGATTTGTATACCAAGCAAACCCTATGTTTTGAAGCTATCTTGCAGGGTGTACGCCCTGAGAGTCGGTCGCTTGTTGCCTACCTCGCCGCGTTTATGATTTCCTGCGATGAAATTGTTTGGTTTCACACACAGTATTCCGTGATGCTGGATTTGTATTTTGAGAATTTCACCAAACGTACAGCCGAGCATTACGCGGTTGGATTATATCAGTATTTAACGCAAAGCAATTTTCAAGCCATGCGCCCAGATGACACAAGCGAAAGTGGGATGACAGGGTTTCAGCAATCTCGCCCTGCGGAGATTCAATATGTGCCTACGCGGAACCCCGACAACGAAAAGGAATATCTGATTGTGGAACGCTTGGTGTTTAACGACATCGGGTCATTTCTGCACGTAGATTTTTACCGAGCCTTGATGCACGGGCATTCCCCTCGCAAGTGTCATAACTGTGGCACTTATTTTTTACTGCTTTCAGGACACAATACTTGTTATTGCACAAACCTTGCCCCTGGCAAAAAACTGACAGATAAGAAACACACTTGCCGTGATGTTGGTGCACACGTAAAAGAAGCCCATGAAAAACAAAATCGCACCCCTGCACAGCAAGAGTACGATAAAGTTTATAACAGATTAAAGACACGGAAAAATCGTCGCAAGATTTCACTAAACGAGTGGAACGAACAGGTTGCGGTTGCTCTTTCTTACATGGAAGAGAACGAGTCTGGGCGATTGAGTGATGCGGAATATCGGGAGATTATGCAGCGGATATAAGTTGCGGTGATAGGCTTGGTTGTGCTGTGTGCAGACTGCTCTTTTGCGATTGATTCTAGGGGTAGGGCTACTACCCCTTTTCTGATGGAAAAAGCGTTAGGCAGTGCGCGCGGACTTTGCCTGAGGGGGTGTTTGGGCGAATGGTGATGGCTGGTCTGGCAATTGTAGAATCACACGATGCGTAACCTCACAGGGCGCGTTTTCAGCCGAGTTCACCGCTGTCTGACCCCTCAGTTTTCGATTTTAAATGGTGGGGTGGGGTGTTACCCCTACCGAGGGGTTAAGGTGCTTTCATCGCTGTTACAACAGGGGCTAACTAGGGTGGTTGGCGAAGGATGATGTCCTTGGTTGGTGATTGTAAGATTGAGCGGTGCGTAACGGCGCAGGGCGCATTTTCAGCTGAGTTTGCTGGCAGCATTGCCATAGTTTTTGAGTTTAAATATCGGGGTGGGGTGTTAGCCTTGCTGAGGGGACAGTGGATTTCATCGCTGTCGCAACAAGGGTTAAACGAAAGCACGACACAACTACGCCCCAATTGCATATGAGTCTCAGATTTAAAACTTACTTTAAAACACTAACATCTCTCGCTCATGTAAAACAACATCCGAGTTTTTAAATGTATCATCGACAAATTTGCACAAAATCATCCAATCCACTCTAGTAAAACATCTAAACTTTTTCAACTTTTCGTGTACACCTTGTTTTCCACTCAATAAAAGGCTATACTAATCCCATAGTTTGCAAACTTTAATATTTTAGATTGTATAAAATCGACACATACCACCATCAAATAGTTTTACAGGAGGTTTGACATGTTAAACGAGCTACTTTTTAGCGTTTCATCTTCTTTAATTTACGATGAACTGCGGGATCAATTGGCTTCACGCATTACTACACTCCAATTGCAACAATGTCTTCAGGATGCCTTCCCTTCTTTAACCCAACTCAATTTAATTGACAACGAATTATCTTACGATGGATTAAAATCCTATGTAATGGGTGATTTTTTAAATGATGCCAGAGAAAGCGTATTTTTACCTTGCCTCGCATACAAAAAGGCTCTTTGTTGCATGCAAAAAAAAGCTTGCGCTTCAGCCCATGCTCAAGATGCTGGCATCGAAATTACAAATCACCTTATTATTCGATTAACTAATCTTATTGCTGAAAAATACGAAAATTTAATCCCCTCACAAACACGACTTCTTCTGAATCAAAACCAGGCTATTGCCAGCACTCAAAATGCATATCTTGAGGACAGCCACGCACTTCTTCAGGATAACCAATCACTTCTTTTAGAAATAACAGATGCTCTAAGCTACGCTGACAATGAATTCACTCGCATAATTGATAACATCTCAAATTATCACGGAATCACTGCCAATCGATTTCATTATTTAAACACTGAAATGGGCTTTTACGGTAGAGACAAAGAAGAGTCTTTCCTTTACAACTTTTTAGACGACCCCTGCCCTATTAGGGTCTTATCGATTTATGGCCCCGGCGGCAGCGGAAAAAGCAAATTGCTTTATGAATTCACTAAAAAAAATAAAGCCAATTGGGATTGGAAAATAGTTCTATTAAATGAACAAAAGCTAACGTCCATTATCCAATGTTCCGACTACGCATATCGCAATAATTTAATGGTCGTTATTGACTATTCTAATAAGCATGCCGTAGAAATCGGAAAATGGCTAAACACCTTGTTAAACACCACGTTAAGCAAGAAAATAAGAATTGTTTTAATTAATCGCCTAGGACCTTACACTGACCCTAATTATGGCGACATCATCTATCCATATTGGTATACTCAACTTCAAGCGAACTGTCGTGTTCCCCTCGGCAGCAATAATTTTGATTGGTTAGAAATAAAAGATCTTCAGCGAAATGATTTGTTTAACATTATGGATAATTTTGCCAAGATTTCTAAAACAATGCTAACTGAGCAAGCGAAAGAAAATATTTTCAATTATGTTTCTACCACTCTGTTCAAGAATACCAACAAACCATTACCACTTTATTTTTTAATTGTTACTGACGCGCATATTAATGGCAAAGAATTTTCACATTGGGATACAGAAGATGTTTTAGATTACACTCTTACACGAAACAAACTTTTTTGGTTCGACCATTTTGCCGAAAACGATCCTGCTTATACCGCTTTTTTAAAATTGCTTTATTTATGTACCGCTACTGGATCATTCGATATTTATGATACCCATGCCCCTTATTTTTCTAATGATTTAACCGTCCTCTGTAGTTATTCAAGCCAATCCGATCGATTTATTCCTCAACTAGAAAACCATTGTCTCCTACAACCAGTCGAACCCGACATTATTGGTGAATATTTTGTATTACATTATCTGTCCACCCTTCCACTTATTCCACTTCGGCAAACAATAACCGCCTATTGGTTTAATCCACAAGGATTTATTCAATTTTTAAGTCGCGCTTTTGAAACCTATGCACAACTGCCTCGATTTAAAAAATTCCTTGAAAAATATATATCTTGTTTTGCGCCTACATCCGACATTTTGAAACAAAATCAAACAGCTGTATTTTCTTTATTTAATAATATGATCTTATATTTAAATCAAGAAACTTTTGAGTCTGCATATATTGCATTCAAAACCAACAATTACGATTCACCATCTTGCTTCACCACATTTGCAAAAAGTCTGGCAACTAATGCAACCGAAAGCGCCCATTATGAAATTTCTATTTTCATTTACAAAAACATCTTAAAATCTACAGCGTTAACCGAAAACGACATTATTGATTACAAGCTTTGCATTGCATCTTGCTATGGATTTCAAGAAAAATATACAGATGCCATTAAAACACTTACCGAAATCAAGCGAACGCATTCCCTTTTCCTCGGAAGCGATCTAAGCATAAATAACCTTAGCTCTGATATTCTCGAAATACGAACCATTATTGAATGTGAACTTTGCTATGCCCGATCCCTTAGCTCTCCTAAATCTGATATTGCAAATGCAGAAAAAGAATTTTTTCCTTTGTTGCAAGCATATAGCAACCTAGCAAATCCCAATCCAAAACATTTATCTAACTTCTGGTACAACTACGCTGTTTATTTATGCAAAAAACAAAATCCTGATTTTAATATCATAGAAGATGTTTTAGCGCACGCAGATCAATATTGTTCAAATCCCCGTAAAAAAGCGCAAATATACAATCAAACAGCTATTTATTACGATAAAGTAGCGGATCAGTATCAAAAGAACAAACAATATACAGAAGAAAATTCCTCGCGAAATAAAGCTTTTCATTTTTATCGCTTATCATTAGAAATACGCACTCAAGATACTACTAATTTGATAACGACATCTATTGCTCGTGCACAGGATAATCTCGGACGCTTTATGGCACTTCACAACCGAATGGATGAGCGCACTGAAATCTTGTTAACCACGGCTTTGCAAACTCACACACATTATTTTAAAGGTAATAATAGTATCGTCGCCCGAAACTTATTCAATCTTGGAATATATTATTTGGAGCGTGCTAAATTAACCACAACTCAAACAAAGCACTTTCTTTCTCTCGCAACAAAACGCCTGACTCAAGCTAAAACAATGTTTGAAAACATTCCTCATCCAGAAGAACAAAAAAATCAATACAAATGGTGTATCATCCGTTTAAACGAAGCAATCGAAATGCAGAAAAAATTCTTTTGATAAAGCACCTTGCAACTTTTTTACACTTTTTAGACGTAGCCCTATACTCAACGTGAACACAAATACATTTTGAACTTTTTATCATAGTTATACATATACTATTAATATGCCTTCTTGTTTCTTTTAATATTAAGTTGTGCCTTTGCTCCACCACTTTATTAAAGTTACAATTGGCTCTTATCATACCATATCCTCTTATAATCCTCTCGTCAACCACTACATCTTGCGATTGACATTTTTCTCGAAAAAAGGTATAATTATTTTGACAAATTGTCAGATATATGGTATGATTTGCAACTTGGCTATGTATCGATAGAAACGGTTTTGTTAAGGAGGAAAGCTTATGAGAAATGCACGTATTATGGGAAATTTCATCGAAAAAAAAGCAAATGAACTCTCACTATCCCACGCAGATCTTAGCGGTTTGTTAGGATGTTCCACGGCACAAGTGCAGGCACTTTTCAAAGGACAGGTTTTGACTTCTTACAATCAACTGACTGTTCTGGCAGAAAAATTCCAAGTTAGTGTAGAAACATTAATAAAAGGGGATCCTGCACATTACGAAAGCACCGTTGTACACTGTATGAACACTTTTGATAACCCAGAAAACCGCGAAAAAATCTTAGACATCATCGATCAATATTTAGATGTCTATAACGCAGTATCTTAAACCAAAAACATTAGCGGCATAGTAAATAACTATGCCGCTTTTTTGCAAGGAGCATTTTCATGACAAACAAGATTTTACTCGACGCCGTTACAATCAATGCTATTAAAATTGCTAAAGATACACGTTGGTCAAAAGACAATCTCGCTACACGCTATCCTAATCCAATCCTAAAAGATGATGTTTTACGATTACTTGGCGAATATTGCACCATTATTTACTTTCCCCTTGAAAACGAGAGAAATCACGGATTTCATATAAACGGCTTACTAGATAAAAATGGCAACTCACGAGAATTTGTCTTTATTAACACAGCACAAACTATCGAAAAACAAGTTTTTACTGCAGCGCATGAACTCGGGCATATTTGGAATATTTCCGAGGATGTTATTTCATCCTGCAACCTTACCTACTCGGATGAATTAGACGACGCCATCACAAATATGTTTGCAGCCAAACTTCTTATGCCCACAGAATTATTTAAACTCTCTTGGGAGCACACCTGTGACCATTTGCACTTTTTATCGCTTGATGATCCTCAAAATATTTTCGAAACATTTTTACAGCTTATCGCTAGTCTCATGAACGAATATTGTGCCCCTTATAAAGCTATTGTTTATCGTTGCGACGAATTAAATCTTATTCCAAGATCGCTGGCCTCTTCACTCCTTAATGATACCAACGCAAAGCTCAAAGCTTATGTCCAAGAAGCCTTACATCACATCTTTACAGAACAAGGTTATACTCGTTTTTTAACTTCAGACAACCGCAAGCACATTCAAGATTTTTCCGAATTATTGGATTCAGCCGAAAGTAAAGCGTCGATATCGCTTCGTAAAATCCAAAAAATGAGAGAAATGTTTGAGTTGCCCACTTCGAGCAATCCCCATGACATTACTCCAGAAATCCAAACTCAGTTGCACGAATTCATTGATTCACATAGGGACAAGGACGTACTTCATGACTCTTAATAACCACCACGCCGTAATCGATAATGACTTTCTTGATCATTTGTCGACTACACGCATTAGAGGCCTCACCGATGCTCAGCACCTCGAATTATTTAAAACCTTTTTCGATGCACTCAGCATCATACCTATCGTTCATCCTTTAGTGCTTCAATACGAGATTCTTGCTGACAAAGATTCCATTCGGCCTTTTTTTGAAAACAATATTGTTCATCCAGTATCCAAAGATGATATTCTCCAGAATGATCCTGAGAGAGCGCTCTTTTATGAAGTTACCGTAAAAGATTTATATCAAAAACTAACGAACGAGCTATTTCCCTGTGAAATAACAGACATCTGGACTGACTGGATTCGAGGGTATAGCTTAGGCGAAGTCCATTCGGTTGTAATGTGCCTTTTATGCAATTGCACCATCTTTCTATCCGATGATGGTGATTCAAAAGAACTACAACGAATTATTGAAACACAAAGCCTCGGCAAAGTTGAAGTTCTGAATCGGGCTGAAGTTATAAGTAAGCTACCAGACGGAACTTTCAACAAAAAAACTCGTAGTGCTTTAACTCATAAACTTTAATGTGCTGCTATTTATTTGACTACTACTTGACTACCATTTCACGTGAAGTCTTTGCGGTAGTAAAAACAGTTTATATTACAGAGAAATTGAAAACAGCTATATTATCCTAATATTCTTTCCCCTCTCTATTCATAATTGGCAGAACCTAATAAAACCAAGCTATATAGCCAATTTTTTATCTGGTGGGCATTTTGTAATCTGGCAAGGCATAGGTCTCCGACCCGGGAGGCCGCAGGTTCGAATCCTGTCAGCCGCACTAAAACAAAGCACGCAAAAAAGATGTCATCGGTAGAAATGCCGATGACATCAGCGTTTACTGGGGTTTTTACCTCAAAAAAGGCCGTTCAAACAGGCATCGATTTTATGGATGTCAGTAAGCGTAAAATAGATACGAACCCTCACCTTATCAAGTGCAGGACAATTTCACCCCATCTAGCCATGGAAGGCAGTGGGATGGTGGTGTGCCGTTTGGCAAGTTTTCTAGTAAGAATTTCAGATAAGCAAATGGATTCAATCCATTCACCTTTGCCGTCTCAACCAGTGAATAGATGGCGGCGCTGGCACTGGCGCCTTTGGGTGTATTGCAAAAGAGCCAGTTTTTTCGTCCCACTGCAAAGGGTCGAATGGAGCGTTCCGCTCTGTTGTTAGATAGCTCCAATCTGCCGTCTAGAAATACATTCATCAGCCATGATTTTTGATTTTGGGCATAGGTGAGCGCCATGCCATAGACCGTCTTTGGCATGGGATTTGTTTGGTATTCTTGGTCTACCCATTGATAGAATTTTTCTACAACGGGTAGGCTTTCCTTTTGTCGTACACGGTAGCGTTCCTCACTACTCATGTTTTTCTCAGCACAAAAACGGTCAATGGCAAAGAGCTCGTCGCAAAAGGCCAGACCAATTTGTGCAGGAGATTGGGCTTTTGTGCTGGCAGGTAGGCACTTAATGGCATCGGTAAATTTTCTGCGCATATGCGCCCAGCACCCCACCACTGTAATCTCTGGTGGCAATTTACAGTGATAGCCATCATACCCATCGGTGTGCAACTTCCCAGAAAATCCATTCAAAAATGTGCTGGCACAATCACCCTTCCGAGTTTCTGTGTAATCGTAGAGAACCACTGGTGTTTTGCTATTCCCAGAGGTGCTGTACAGCCACACGTAGCTCTTTTGCTTGGCGGTGCGTTCCTTCTCTCGCAACACCTGAAGGGTGGTCTCGTCGGCGTGAAGGATGTCATGGGACAACAGCACCTGTTGTAGGCATTTGAACATTTCTCCAAACCAATGTTGGTGGGCATAAATGGCCCAATTGGACATGGTTTGCCGTGAAAGCTGAATACCCTGTCGCTGAAATTCCTGCTCCTGTCGGTACAGAGGCAATGCCAAGGTATATTTGTTGACCA
>JAWXUQ010000010.1:0-54281 GCA_044426225.1 Faecalibacterium sp.
AGGATGCCTGATGTCCTCGCGCGGGTAGAAGAGCACCTTGGCATGGGTGCGCAGCAGTCGGTGGCAGCACGTGCAAACAGCCTGTTGCTCAGCGCAGATAACGGACATGCCGTCCACCCCAACCACCCCGAAAAATCTGACCCAGAGCACCCCATCACCCTTGGCGGCGGGGTTGTCATTAAATATAACGCAAGCCAAAAATACACCACCAATGCCTTTACCGCCGCCCTCTTTACCGAGATTTGCGATGGGGCAGAAGTAGCCACACAGGTGTTCTATAACCGTGCTGATTTGCCCGGTGGTGGCACCCTCGGCAATTTGCTCAGCCACCAAATCGCCATCCCCATGCTAGACATCGGCTTGGCGCAGCTTGCCATGCATGCCGCGGTTGAAACTGCAAACCTTGCCGATGCCGCCCAGATGGCAAAGGCAGTCACCGCAGTGTATGACGCAAATTTCACTCAAACGGATGATGGCATTTGGTCACTGCAATAATAATGGCATTTAACCTGTGCGCGGTGCCCAGTAGGTGTAGATTTACAATATTCACCGGTGCAGTGCATGCGATTAATACAGCAATGAGATAGGAACTTAGGTTATGTTTACAAAACAAAATAATGCGTATGCGCACACCATTCGTGCGTCTTTTATCAGTTTTATCATTCAAGCAATCTTGGTCAACTTTGCGCCGCTGCTGTTCTTAACCTTCCAAAGCAGCTATGGGCTTAGCTTTGCGCAGATTACTACCCTAATCACCGCCAATTTTGTCACTCAACTGGTGGTTGATTTAATCTCGGTGAAATATGCGCAGCGCCTTGGCACTCGCAACTGTATGTTGCTTGCCCATGCCACCATCACGGCGGGCTTTTTGGGGCTTGCGCTGTTCCCTGCACTTTCAGAGCGGCTTTTTTCCACTGCCTATGTCGGGTTAGTGGTCGCCGTCATGCTCTATGCCATCGGCGGCGGATTGATTGAGGTCATCGGCAGCCCATTGGTAGAGGCCTGCCCCTCACAGCATAAGGCGGCAACCATGAGCCTGCTGCATTCCTTTTATTGTTGGGGGCATGTCTTTGTGGTGGTTGCCTCTACCATCTTTTTTGCCCTCTTTGGCTTAGCCAATTGGAAAATCCTTGCGGTGATTTGGGCGCTTGTGCCCCTGTGCAATGGCATTTACTTTTGCTTTGTGCCAATCCCCGCACTAGAGGGGGCGCATACCTTATCGGTCAAAACCCTCGCCAAAAACAAACTCTTCTGGGTGCTATTACTCTTGATGGTTTGTGCGGGTGCTGCAGAACAAGCGATGAGCCAGTGGGCATCTACCTTTGCGGAAGAGGGGCTTGGGGTGTCAAAAACAATCGGTGATTTGGCAGGACCCTGCCTGTTTGCCATCTGCATGGGTGTCGCCCGCGTCTTTTACGGCAAATTTGGCGAAAAAATTGATTTGAGCAAATTCATGATTGCTTCAGGTGCACTTTGCATCCTCAGCTATCTAGTAGTAGCGTTTTCGCCGCTGCCCATCTTTGCCTTTGTGGCATCGGCGGTCTGCGGGCTTGCGGTCGGCATCATGTGGCCGGGCACGGTCAGCATTGGCGCAGAAAAAATCCCTGCGGGTGGCACTGCAATGTTTGCCTTCTTCGCCCTTGCGGGGGATGTTGGCTGCACGGTGGGGCCCACCACGGTTGGGCTTGTCTTTGGCAGCAGCGCACAGCTGCAAACTGGTTTTACTGCCGCACTCATTTTCCCGGCGGTGCTCATCTTGGGCATTCTCTTTTGCCGCAAATACAGCGGAAAGGCATAAGCTGCAAGTTGACAAAATAAAGTTCGACCGCAAAAGGCGGATTTCCCTCCGCGCGTTTGCGCATAAAAACCATATAAAAACGGAGCTGTTACAGATAGTCCCACAAATAAAAAGCTGCACAAAAATCAGACTGGCAAGGAGAGCGCTCTAACAACTTTTAGTAGGTTAGATAGGCTCGACAAGCGCTGAAATTTGTGCAGCTTTTTTAGAAGGTTATAAGTGCGATAGCATCTTTTTTGTTTTTACCAGAAATAAACGTCCTTGCGTTCTTCGCCGTCTTTGGCGATTTTGGTCAGGGCTTCCATGTAATAATAATCGGCATACACCATGGTGATGTGGTGCGATTGCTCTCTGCGGTACGAGCCAGAGCAGTTGCGCAAGATGGCATCGCAATCGGTGCCGTAGTTTGCGCGGTGTGCATCTAGTGCCTGTAAAATCTTCAGCCCAGCGGCGCGGTATTTTGCGCCTTCCTCGCCTTTGCAGGCATTGGCAATTTCTAAAAAGCCGCCCGCAAGCACGCATGCGCCGCAGCTATCTTCTACCTGTGGTTCGGCGGGCTGCAAGAAATCAATCGGGATTAACCCGCTTTCGGGCATGTGGTCAATGGCAAAATCTGCTACGCGTTTTGCGGTTTCTAGGTATTCTGCCTTGTTTGTTTGCAGATAGCTGACGATAAAGCCGTATACCGCCCAGCCCTGACCACGCGTCCATGCGCTGCCGTTTTCATAGCCTTGCCCACCATAGGTGGTTACTACACCACCCTTAAAGGGGTCAAACTCAACAATATGGTTAGACGAGCCATCCGCGCGGATAAAATCTTGCATGACGGTATCGGCATGCATCATGGCGATTTGTTCAAAGCGTGGGTCACCAGTTTCCTGTGTTGCCCAGTACAGCAATGGGATGTTTAGCATGCAATCGATGATTGCCCAACCGCGGGTGTCCTCATGCCCAAGCACGGTATCGTTCCATGCACGGATGAATTTGCCCACCGGGTTAAAGCGCCCTGCCAGTAAATTGGCAGCATGCAATGCGCGGCGGCGGGCATCTAAATCACCTGTTAGGCGATAGTTTGCCACGGCGGTGGGCAGCCACATAAAGCCGACATCATGGTGTAAGCCATAATACATTTCAAAGCATTTGTCCATCAGCACTTCGCTAACTTTGGCAATTTCTGCCATGCGGGGGTTGCCCGTGTTCTCAAACACATGCCAGAGCACCCCGCCCCAAAAGCCATTTGTCCAAAAGTTGATGCCGTTGGCAATGTCCCACTCTTTGCTCATATCCGCGCGGTTGTCATAGCTGCCGGTTTCATCGGTGGTATAGGGAATGCCGTCCTTGTGTTTTTCGGCAACCCAAAGATATTTTTCGTCGCATTTTTTGAGCGCTGCTTTTGCCCAGTCTTTTTCTTGCTGTGTAAAGTGCATGTTGTATCCTCCGTTTATTATGTTCCGATATTCTTTTCATTGTTTACGTTCATTGAGAAAATAGAATGCAAGGTAATCTTTATATGTTTCGCCGCAATGCGATAGGGGATGGGGGGGTGCAATCAATGCGCATCTTTCCAGAAATTGGGCAAGAACAACACCAAAACGGTGTATAGCTCTAAGCGCCCGATCAGCATTAAGAAGCTAAAGAAGTATTTCATGCCATCTGAGAATGCTGCAAAGTTTGAGGTGGGGCCAACCACACCAAAGCCAGGGCCAATGTTGCCTAGGGTAACGGCGACTGCACTAAATGAATCAAGCAGAGGGAAGCCATTGAGCGCAACCACAATGGTGCCAACTAACACAATCATCGCCCAAATCATGATAAAACTGAAAATGCTAAAAATGGTATCGTGCGAAACCGTTTTACCGTTGACTTTAACAGGCACAACCGCTTTGGGGTGCAACACCTTCATCAGCGAAACCTTCATCGATTTCAGCACCACCAAGATGCGAATATTCTTGATGCCGCCGCCCGTAGAGCCTGCGCAACCACCAATAAAGAAAAGGAGCATCAAAATCGCCTTGCTCACTGTTGGCCATGCATCAAAATCAGTGGTGCTATACCCTGTGGTGGTAATAATAGCCGCTGTCTGGAACGCACTATGGCGAATGGTCTCTGCAAGGGTGTCGTAAATGCCGCTGTTCCATAAATTCAGCACAAGCAATACAATTGCGCCGATGGAAATGCTAACGTATAGGCGGAATTCTTCATCCGCAAACACTTTTTTGAGCTTGCCTTTGAGGCAGAGATAATATAGGGCAAAGTTTGTACCCGAGGCAAACATAAAGATGGTGATGACCCACTGGATATAGGGGCTGTAATAGCCAATCGAGGTGTTTTTGCTTGAAAAACCACCCGTACCAACGGTACCAAAGGCGTGCACCGCTGCTTCATAAAAATCAAGCCCGCCAAACATCAGCAAAATGATTTCAAGAATGGTCATCCCCATATAAATCAGATAAAGGATAATCGCGGTATTTTTTACGCGGGGGGCAACCTTTTCGGAAACAGGTCCAGGGGATTCTGCCTTGATAATTTGGAACGAACCCGCACCCATCTTGGGCAATAGCGCAAGGGTGAATACCAGAATGCCCATGCCGCCAAGCCAGTGGGTGAAGGAGCGCCAGAACAAAATGCCAAGGGGCAGCCCTTCAATCTCAGTTAAGATAGACGCACCCGTGGTAGAAAAGCCCGAAACTGTCTCAAAAATGGCATCGGCAAGGTTTGGGATGGTGCCCGAAAACAGGAAAGGCAGCGCACCAAAGATAGAGAAAAACACCCAACCAAAGGTAACAATTGCCATGCCTTCGCGGATTTTGATAGTGTTGCGCCTAGCTTTGATACAAGAAAGCAGCACACCAACTCCTAAACAGATGAGCAGTGAAAGCGCAAAAGAAGCAGCTTCTGCTTCGCCATAATACATTGATACAAGCATGGGTAGGGCAAGCGCTGCCGCCTCTACCATCAGCAGGTGCCCGATGATTTTAACAATCAAACGATAATTCATAGCGTTTTATCCTCTTATTTCTTGCGCTCAAACAAGCTCTTTACCTTTTGGACGGACGAAATAGCAGAGAATACTACAAAGCGATCGCCCGGTTGGATGACCGTTTCGCCGTTGGGGATAACGACCTTATCTTTTGTGGTCAAAATTGCACCAATAACCATATCCTTGGGCAGGGTAATGGTTTGCAGGGGCTTGCCTACCACCGCCATAGAAGGTGTTGCGATAAACTCGTTGACCTCAGCCTTGCCGCCAAGCAGCAGCGAAACGCTCTTGACATTACCGCCGCGGTAATATTTGATGATATGCCCTGTGGCAATATCCATGGTCGAGAACACCGCATCTACCCCAAGCGTTTCCACGATATGGGCATAATTATCGCGCGACACCTTGGCAACACAGTTTTCCACCCCGAACTTTTTCATGGCAAGGGAAAGCAGGAGATTTTCTTCGTCATAGCCCGTCAGGCAGACAAAGGCATCCGCACTGGCGGCATCTTCGTCTTGAAGTAGTTTGAAGTCAGAGCCATCGCCCTGCAACACAAGCACATCGCTAGGCAGTTTTTCGGCAAGCATTTCACAGACCTCTAAATCTTTTTCAATTAGCTTTACCCCAATGCCCTTGAGCGAAAGCAGCTTTGCTAAGTAATAGCCAATTTTTCCGCCGCCCACAAGCACCACCTTTTTGATGTCTGAAGGGGTGTGCTTTGCCTTAAAGGTCTTAGAGAAGGCAGTCAGCTTATCCGTTTCGCCCATGATATACAGTAAATCATTCTCTTTGATTACGCTGTCGCCATTGGGGATAATCATCTCTTCGCCGCGCAAAATAGAGGTGATAACGAACTCAGAAAGTCTCGAAACATCCTTGACCTTTTTATCGATGATTTTGGGCATATCTTTTACGTGGATATCGAACATGCTCACGCGGGTGAGCGCAAAGTTATTGATGTTAAACGAATAACTTTTGGATAAGTAATTGAAGATAGATTTGGCTGTCGAAAACTCAGGGTTGATGATAAAATCAATGTTCATGGTTTTCTTGATAAATTCTTTTTGCTCGGTATATTCTGGGTTGCGCATGGTGGCGATTGTCTTTTTGCAGCCCAAGGTTTTCAGCACGGTGCAGCAGATGATATTGGTTTCATCGCTGCCCGTGCTTGCAATGCCTAGGTCATAATCTTTGATGTCTAAGCCTTCAAGCTCTGCCGCGTATACACCATTTGCCTTGATTGTCATAACATCGGCATGGTCTGCAATGCGCTCTAGGGCTGCGTCTTTTTTGTCCACAACGGTGATTTCTGCGCTTTCCTCTAGTGCAAGTGTTGTCGCAATCTTAAAGCCGAGCTTGCCGATGCCTACGATGATAATTTTCATGAACTACTCCTTTGGGGGTTACCCGCAAATTGCGCGCCCGGTGATGTTTTTTTGATGTTGCGTGATGTATCGTGCAATATCAAAAAGACACGGTTGAAAAGGCGCATTATTACCTATCTAATTTACCATAAATCGATAGAATTTGCAAAAGGTTTTTGCGCACTATCTGTATTTTTTCGCACAAAAAACACCCCCTGTTTTTGGTAGGGAGTGTTTTGCAACAATTGATATGACATTATTGTTCAATAACCTGTGTGATGGTGTTTTGGGTCTGGTTGGCAGAACCAAATAGTACCCCGCGCTCTAGCGCGCAATCGCCAAAATCGCGCCCAATACAAAAGCGGACGTAATCCTCACCAATCAAACGGTTACGAGTGGGGTCAATGCCTTGCCACATGCCGTCGGCATATACCTCGCACCATGCGTGGCTTTGCCCCTCGCCAAGGGGCAACCCGTTTGCATAGCGTGCGGGAATGCCTGCCTTACGCGCAAGGGCGATAAAGATATGCGAAAAATCTTGGCATACCCCTTGCCCGCCCGCAAAAGCCTGGGCGGCGGTGGTGGCAGTGCAGGTGCTGCCTGATTGATATGCGATGGCATGGTAAACAGCATCGGCTAATTGTACCGCCTGCTCTAGTGCACCGCCCTGCAACGCAAGCCCCGCCAAAAACGCGTTCATTTCTGGGCTGACGGTGGTGTAGTGCGAAGGGTGGGTAAAGATAGGGTGCAAGCGCTCACGTTGGCGCTCCTCTTCATTGATTTGGGCTAGCCCTGATACCTTATAGATAAATTCGGTGTGCGGGAATTTAATGCAACCTGTTTCGTTGAGGTTGCCAAAGCCATCGCAAGATAGGGTATAGGGCACCGCGGGGGAAAGCTGCAAGGTAGCGGAAACAATCCGCTGTCCTGCAAAACTTGCCGGCAAACAGCGCAGTAAAAAATGATGGTCTACCACCGGGGAATCAAACTGTAAGGTGGTGGTGCTTTCAAAAAAAAGATTTTTCATAGATTAAATAACAAACAACCCTTCTACGCACTGTAACAGCGCATAGCTATCTGGTTGACCCTCCTCGCCAAAGGCAAATGCCTGAATGCGCGCAAGTTGCGCGTCTTGATGGGTGAGATGCGTTTTGTATAGACGATTGAGCAATCGCATCACTTCCTTGCGCAGATCTTCTTCCTTTGCTTGCCCAAATCGGATTAAGCTGCTAAGGCGCTCCACGCTTGCGCCGCTCTTGATGATATTGCGGATTTCCTCTGAATCAATCGCATCGTTATAGCTGCCGCGAAATGCCATGATGTCATCGATGACCCATTGCAGCTCAATGGCGCAGGAATTGCCGTGCGTTGCCGCTGTTTCCAGTGCCGTCACCGCCATTTGCAGATAGCTTAGAGTAGGTGTGCCAAGCAACTCGCGCAACACCATGCCATTGCCAATCATGGCATCTGCCGCACTGAGCAGCGATTCAGGCAGCGCGCGGTCAAAGCAATAATGATTGCAGGCCTCGTCTGCGGTGTCATACACCACCGATAAACCTAAATTTGCGCAGAGCGTCTGTGCAGTGGCGGGATCGCCATCTAATAGTTCGTCTTGGATGGTGCGCACCTTGCTGACCCCTTGGCAAAGCCGCTCAGCATAGCGCCCAAGCCAGAACAGGCGATTGTTTTTATTTAGCGTGATAGTACCCATGTGTCTTTGAACCCTCCCCCTTGCGAAGAATTTACGATAAAGCTATCGGGGTTGCGCGAAAAACGCGTTAAACCACTTGGCCATACCTTGGTGGATTTATCAGCACCTGCGAGCACAAAGGCACGCAAATCTGCCTTGCGGTCGATGGTGGCATCGCCCTCCATCAATGGTAAATCTTCAAAATCGATGACCTCTTGCGCAATAAACCGCCGTGGCTCGGCAAGAATGGTCGCTTTCATCTGTGCAAGCTGCTCTGGCGACATACTATTGCCAAAGACAACACCATAGCCGCCTGCCTCTGCCACGTCTTTGATGACCAGCTTTTCAAGGTTGGCAAGCACATAGTCGCGGTCTGCCTCATAAAAAGGCAGATAGGTTGGCGCATTGCAAAGGATTGGTTCCTCTTTTAAGTAATATTGAATCATTTTGGGCACAAAGTAATAAATGCCCTTATCATCTGCCACACCGTTGCCGGGGGTGTTGATAATCGCGACATTGCCCGCGCGGTACACTGCCATTAAGTTGGGAATACCAATCAATGACTCCGGTAAGAAGCAGAGTGGGTCAAGGTATTCATCACTGATGCGGCGGTAGATTGCCCCTACTTTGACATCTCCATCCACCGAGCGATAATATAAAAAATTATTCTCCACAAATAATTCCTGCGATTCCGCGAGCACGGCTTCGCTCTTTTCAGCAAGGTACGAATGCTCAAAATAGGCGGCATTGTATCGCCCTGGCGTGTAAATGACGTTAATGCCGCCCGTGTTGACGGAATTCATCATCTCTTTCAGTAGCTTGCCATAGTTTCGGTTATCCATCACGTTATTAGCGCGGAAGGTTTCGGGGGAGCAACGGCGGCACAAATCACGCGCAATCAGCGGATAAGACGCACCCGATGGCACGCGCAGGTTATCCTCTAGGATATACCAAATACCATCTTTGCCCTTGACGAGATCAATGCCCGAAATATGGCTGTAAATGCCACCGGGTGGGATAATCCCCTCACACTGGGGCAGATACCCTGATGAAAGATAGACAAAATCCTCTGGCACAATGCCATCTTGGATGATTTTTTTTGCGCCATAAATATCGCGCAAAAAGGCATTGAGGGCATCGACACGTTGCACCAACCCTTTCTCAAGTATCGCCCATTCTGCGGCGGTGATCATCCGGGGGATCGGGTCAAACGGAAACAGGCGTTCGTGGAATTCATTGTTCTTATAAATGCCGAATTTCACACCATAGCGCGCGAGCTGCTTATTGATGCTATCCGCATTTTGAATTAAGCCTTTCATTGCGGTTCCTCCCTCTCTGCGCAAATGCGCAAAAAAGACGCATGGAGGTGTTACATCCCCCATGCGCCTTTGCATCGATTTCTATGTTCTTTAGTATACTGTACAAAAGTGCGCTTTGTCAAGAGGAACGCAGTGCTTCTATCTTGGCAAGCATGGTTTCAGCCACCTTTGAAAGGGTGAAATCACGATACACCGCTTCACTTTGCGCATAAGGCACACGGTTTTGGTAGTTCTCCAACAAGAATGCGCAGATTTCATCCGTTTTATCTCGGTCGGTTGGTTCACAAAAGGTAAAGGCCAAGGGGTATTTTTCAAAGTGAGGCTGATTTACGCAATCCATGATTTTTTGGAAATTCAACACTGGTTTGCCAGTTGCAAAATAGGTGAAGATTTTACTCGCCACCATGTTGTTTGCCATGTTGCTAATGTTCAACAAGACATCCGCGCTGTTCATCAGGTTATCTGCCACATCCGCCGGAACGGACCCGAAGTAGACAAATTGCTCTGGGTAGCGCGCTGCCATTTCGGTAACCAAGCCGCTTTCATCAGTGCCTGCAAAATAGAATTTGATGTTGGGCAGTTTTTGAATGACTTTCTCAAGCTGTTGCAGCATGGTTGTTGGTTCACGCATGTTCATATCAAGGGTGCCACAAAACACAACATTAATCATTTCATCCGAAAAGCCGGCGCGTTGTTTATCGCCTTCTTTGGGTGGAAAAAACACAGGGAAGCCAATCGGTACACATTTTGAGACGTAGGGTTGATAATCGGCATCTGCCGCATATTGTGGATATAATTCATTGGTGGTAAAGATGATATCTGCGCATTCCATCGCTTGGCGTTCTAGGCGGATGCGCTCAGCGCGCACTTCGCCATCGTAATAGACATGTAGCCCGTGTGGGTCAAGCTGATAATACACCTTGACCACTGGCGCGGTAAGGTTGCGCAGCAGATAATGTGCCACATCAAAGGGGAAGCAGATGGTAATCACTGCATCGATTTTTTCGCTTGCAATCAGCTGCTCTACATCCTTTGCAAACTTCACAATGGCTTTAGGACTGTTGAAGCAACGGCTGTTCATCAAGGCAATCACACCCGCATCAATAGGGTGGCGCAGGGCAAAATCTTTTGCAGTTTTCCCTGCGTTTTGCTGTTGGAAACGGTAATAGTTTGCAAGGCTTCTGTCTAGCATTTTGTTTGCGCCCACCCGAATAAGGGGGGTGCCACACGCAAGCGTTTCGGTGCCAATCTGTTCAGGTGAAAGCCCCATAATAAAGCAGCGGTGCCCTTGTTCGGTAAAGCCTTTGGCAAGGCGGGTGGCAACGATGTTGTTCGCAATGGGGATTGCCCCAAAATAGCCAGAAGCAAATAAAATGTTCATCTAATATCCTCTCACAGACGCATGATATCTAAATCATCTGGCACAAACAAATTACCGCTAAAATAGGGTGTGCCCTCTGCGGTATAGGCAGCCTTGCGGGTGACAATCGTCTTGTCCTCGGTATGATATAGGATTAGGTTTTTGGCGCCAAGGGTTTCGGCATGTTCACACGCTTCTTTCACGGTGACATGGTGCTTTTCGTATGGTTGGTATTTTTCGCGGTCTGCATACAGGCAAAATGCTTCGTGTAGCATCCAATCGGCGCCCTTTGCATATTGTTCCTCGCAATCGCGATAGGGTTCATCTCCCAAAAAGGCAAAGCGTTTGCTCTCTGGTAAAATCCGCAAGAAGCCATATTGCTCTGCCTTGGTGGAACCAATATCAAAAAAGGTGGTAGCCTGCCCCATTACGGTGCGGGTTTCGCCATCTGCCACTGTAACCAAGTGAATGCGCTGCCCAATCATATTGTAGAATTTATCCTGTACCGTCAGCTTTGCGATGGTGAGAATGGTCTGCTTTAAATTGGCATGGCAGTAAATTTGCAAGTCGCCGGTATACAAGCCCTTTTTCATCTTGGTGGCAATCATCCGAATGAGCCAGATTAAACCAAGTAGATGGTCGGTGTGCTCATGACTAAGGAAAATCTCGTGGATTTGCTCCATCGGGATGTTTGCCTTTTTCAGCTGCGCTAAAATGCCGTTGCCGCCGCCTGTATCAACGAGGAAATATTCCTCGCCCTGTTGCAAGGCGAAGCAGGTGTTATAGCATTTAGTGACGGTGGCATTGCCGGTGCCTAAGATGTGTAAGGTTTCTTGCATGTGAGGTGCTCCTTTTGCTATGATAAATGGCTGATATGGCGATTATAACACGTCTGCTCGTATGGTGCAAGCAGCATCGCTCGAAAGGGCAAGCCGTAGCATGGCGTTTTGAGCACAAAAGGCGGGTGTGTCCGTCCCTTAGTGATACATTGCCATATATTCGCCGTGGGCTGCTACTAGTTCATCCACCATGGCACAAATTTCCTTGGGCGATAATTCGCCCGCAGTGTGTGGGTCTAGCATGGCGGCCATATAGATGTCGCTAATCTTTTTACTGTGTGCTGCTTCAATGGTCATCAGCTGTGGGTTGATATTGGTCATGTTCATGGCGGCAAGCTGCACGGGCAAACGTCCAACATAGCAGGGGTTAATGCCATAGTTATCAACAAGGCAGGGCACCTCTACGCAGGCATCAGCGGGCAGGTTTTCAATGACACCATGGTTGATGACGTTGCCGCCAATTTTATAGGGCACACCAGTAACAAGTGCTTCCATAATATAAGAGGCATATTCGTGGGTGCGGGTGTGGGTGATTTTACCGTCTGCCATGATTTCATCCCGTACCTTTGCCCATTCGGCAATCTGCTCAATACAGCGGCGAGGATATTCATCGAGTGGAATGTTATATTCTTCAATCAGTTCAGGGTGGTCTGCCTTTATGTAAAGGGGGTTATACTCGGCATTGTGCTCGCTCGACTCGGTGCAGTAATAGCCAAAGTTTTTGATGTAATCAAAGCGCACCATGTCTTTGTGTTTTTCGGTTGCGTTCTTTTCGGCGGCGCGTTTGCGGATTTCGGGGTATAGGTCATTGCCGTCTTTGTCGCGCAGTTCTAGCAGCCAACCCATGTGGTTGATGCCCGCAATCAACTCACGGCGACCGTCGATTTTGTCCTCCATCTCTAGCCGTTCGAGCAGCTTGCGGCTACACCCTTGCACACTGTGGCACAACCCGACGGTTTTGATTTTGGTATAGCGCTGCATATAGCCAGTAATCATCGCCATGGGGTTGGTGTAGTTGAGGAACCATGCATCAGGGCAGACTTCTTCCATGTCTTTGGCAAAATCTGCCACCACAGGAATGGTGCGCAGTGCGCGCATGATGCCACCAATGCCAAGGGTATCGGCGATGGTTTGACGCAAGCCGAATTTTTTAGGGACTTCAAAATCAATTACGGTGCAGGGCTCATAAAAGCCGACCTGAATGGCATTCACCACAAAGTTTGCACCCCGCAGTGCTTCTTTGCGGTTGGGCACATCATGGTATGTTTTGATGGTCGCTTTGCCGTCATTGACATTGCGGTTGATGGCGCTCAAAATCTGATAGCTTTCCTCTAAGCGGGCGGCATCGATATCATATAGCGCAATTTCGCTTTCACATAGGGTGGGGCTGCACATGCAATCCCCCAATACATTGCGGGCGAAGATGGTGCTGCCTGCGCCCATAAAGGTAATCTTTGTCATGATGGTTCTCCTTTTTCTGTTTTATAAAAATCTGCGCATGCACCACGTTGGCGCATGCGCAGATTTTTCACCAGCGCATTTGATGGTCACTGATGTATATTGTACCGTACTTGCCTTTTGGCATGCAAGTGCTTTTTTCAGTTTGATGTAGTGGTTTTATAGATGGTATGCATTTATTTTTTCAGCGGCATGCAAACGTTCCAAGTCGCACCTTCAAACACCCACGGTGTCGTCCCAGTGCCTGTGGCAGAGAACAAATGCGTCGGCTTACCGTTTTGGAACAATAAACTTGGTCGCTCTAAGTGGCACTGTGTTGTGATGGTGCCATCGTCCCAGTGCAGGGTTCGGCTGTATGCTTTGGGGTGCTCTGCGATTTCCCAATGGATGCAATCTAGACTTTCCGCATACACGCCACTGCCCCATTCGCCTGTAATGCCACCGCTGTTGTCGCGGTAATCGTCTTTCATCAGCAAGCAGAACTTGCCATCTTGGTACCAGATGCAGGGGTCTTCCACAAACCAGCTTTGATTTTCAAACTGGAAAATTGGCTCGTCCGAAAGTCGTTCGTAGGGGCCAGCTGGATGATTTGCCACCGCAATGCCAAGCTGCAACGGGCTGTCACAATTGCGACGTGATTTATAAATCATATAACATTTGCCCTGTGGTGTGATAGCGACACTTGGGTTAGAAGTGATGGTGCAATCCCAAAAACGTTCATCGCGTGGCTCTAGCAAAGGGGCATCGGGGCGCGTCCAAGGGCCATAGACTGATTTTGCGGTTGCAACACCGATGCGTTTTTTGTTCCAGATTTCTACAAAGCGCGCGGGGCTTAGCCCGCCGTCTTGCGTGGGTGCTTCGCCACCATAGGTAGTGCCAAAATAATATAGATAATAGGTACCTTCATGCTCTAAAATAAAAGGTGTGTGCTGATTTTTTGCATCAAAATAGTGCGCTTCGCGTTCATCAAAGACAAAGGAATGAAAGGCATAAGGGCCTTCTGGTGTATCGCTGATGGCATGGATGAGGCGGCTGCGCAGTACCCAGTTGAAATGGAAGCCATATTTTTCTTCCCAACCAGATGCAAAAAGATGATATTTGCCGTCTTCGCCTACGATAGGGCTGCCACACCAGATATGATAGCCCGGCATACGAAAGCCTCCGTTTTGGGGCACGGGTGCCCAGTTTCCCTCAAATGGATTGTTCATCTGAATTCTCCTCGTTTTTTAAGATACACAGTAATAGCGCGATAAAAATGGCGTCACCACAATGGTAACGCCATTCTAGATGCGCTGTCGATTATGAATCGGATTCTGGAATAAGTGGCATGCAAACATTCCAGGTTTCACCCTCGAATTCCCATGGCACACTGCCAGTGCCGGTCGCAGCAAACAGATGCGTCGGTTTACCATCTTGGAACAAGAAACAGGGGCGCTCTAAATGGCACTGTGTCGTTGTTGAACCGTCATCCCAGTGCAAGGTGCGACTATACCCTTTTGGATGCTCTGCAATTTCCCAATGGATACAATCGTCACTTTGTGCGTATACACCGCAGCCCCACTCACCCGTAATGCCGCCACTATCATCGCGGACATCATCTTTCATGAGCAAATGGAACTTGCCATCTTGATACCACAAGCATGGGTCTTCCACCCACCATTTTGGATTTTCAAACTGAAAAATGGGGTCATCCGTTAATCTTCTAAATGGACCTTCTGGTTGGTCGGCCACTGCGATGCCTAGCTGTAATGGCGAATCAGAGTTGCGCCGTGATTTATAAATCATATAGCATTTGCCATCTGGCAACAGTGCAACACTAGGATTCGTAGTAATGGTACAATCCCAATAGCGCTCGTCCCGCGGTTCAAGCAGGGGCGTATCGCGACGTTCCCATGGGCCATAAAGCGATTTTGACGTTGCTAGGCCAATGCGTTTCTTATTCCAAATTTCAACAAATCGCCCGCGCGACAATTTGCCATCACTCACTGGTGCGTCGCCGCCATAGGTGGTGCCATAGTAGTATAAATAATAAGTATCTTTATACTTCATGATATAAGGGCATAGCTGATTGCGCGCATCAAAATATTTATGGTCGCGCTCGCCTAGCACAAACGAATGAAATTCATACGGTCCCTCAGGGGTGTTGCTAATGGCATGAATGAGTTTGCCGCGCAATAGCCAGTTAAAATCAAACCCATAGCGTGCATCCCAACCCGCTGCGAACAGATGATAGGTGCCATCTTCGTCAGCGATGGGGCTGCCGCACCAAATATGATACCCCGGCATATGAAAGCCGCCCTTTTTGGGCACAGGTGCCCATTTACCCTCAAATGGATTTTTTACCATAAATATAACCATGCCTTTCTATAAAATATAAAAATGCCGAAGATATTGAAGACATTGTTCTTCAATATCTTCGGCATAAGAAAATCGACGTAAAAGACCGTGCTTAATCTGCACATGCCTCTGCCACAAAATCCCCTAGATAGGCTTCATCGATGGTTTTCATATTGTCCTCAGTTAAACCATTTGTGCCCACATGAGAGTTATAAATATTTTGCAGATACATATAGCCATCGCCATCTTCGGTTGCAAAGAATTCTTTTAGCTCTGCGCTTGTCAAATACCAAGAAGGGAAGATATAATCGTCATACCCAAGTTGGTCGAAATCCATCGCTAGCTCAATTAAATGCTCGCGATTGTTTACATCTGCACGGTAATCAAATGCATCTAGCATTGCGTTGGTAAATGCTAGGCAAAGCTCTGGGTTTGCAAGTGCCCATTCTGTATTGACGCACCAAGTGTTAGGGATTGCTTGGTCGCCTAGGTGCATTGCAGGGGAAGAAATCAAAGAAAGTTCGGGGTCTTCCATTAATGCAACGGATACATTACCGTATACGATACAGCCATCAATAGATGTATCTTGCATTGCTGCAGTCGCATTGCTGTTGGTGGTATTCATAATGATGACCTGTTTGTCTTCTGAACCCTTGCTTGGGTATGCGCCATCGATATCATCAAACCAAAGCTGACTGTCTCTGCCCTCGTTTACAATATCTAGTAACGATTTCAAGAATGTGCCTGGTGTGGTTGTCAAATCAACCGTTAAGGTAAGTCCAGGAAGCACTGCATACAGCTCATCCAAAGAGGCTTCGCCGTCTGGAGCGATACTAATGCTATTGCGAATGAGCAGTTTTTCATCATCACTAATCGCATCTAAGGTCAGCAAGGACAATGCCCCGTCTGGCTCGAAATAATGCCATGCCATGCCATTGCCGAGATAACCGGCCTGCATTTCACCGGCAGTTACCGATGCATAAATACTAGGGCCGTCCGAAACAATCAGTTCGCCCACAAAGTTGTATTTTTCATCGAAACCCATCTGAGAAAGCGCAAAACCACTTGCGTTGGCAGAACCACCAGAATGAATGCCAAATACTACGGTGCCAAGCGATGCGGCTTCGTCTTGTGTTGCAGTGTCGGTAGTGCCCGCAGTAGCAGCAGAACTTGTAGAGCTAGTATCACCACAAGCAGCAAGAGTGCCAGCGATGCTCGTTAGCCCTGCAATTTTTAAAAACGTATTACGACTTAACTTTTTCATAATAAACTCCTTCATTTCTTGTGTTATTTTTTTACTTCGAGATACTCTTGATAAACCTCCTCCCATACCATGTTTTTATAACGGATAAATTCAGCATCCATTTTTGTTTTTTGGGTACGTGGATAGGGGATATCAATTTCAAATACTTTTTTAATTCGAGCAGGGCGCGCACTCATTACAATTACGCGAGTTGCCAAAAGCACGGCTTCTTCCACATCATGGGTAATAAAGAAGCAGGTTTTACGTTCACTGGTCCATGTGTGGAGCAAATCTTCTTGCAGTTGTGCACGTGTCTGCGCATCCACTGCACCAAAGGGTTCATCCATCAGCAATACATCCGAAGACCCAACGTAAGAACGCGCAATCGCAACCCTTTGTTTCATGCCACCGGATAGGCGCGACGGGTATGCATCTTCAAAGCCGTCTAGTGCAACCATTTTAATATAGTGCGATGCAATTTCTTCTTTTTCTTGTTTGGTATACGCTTGATATGTAATTTTTTCGGTTACATTACCCGCAGTGTCTTTTTCTTCTGTTACAATTTTACGTTTTTGGAATTTGAGTGGGAACATGATGTTTTGTTTGACTGTCATCCAAGGGTAAAGCGCATATTGCTGAAAAACAACGGTGCGGTCAGGCCCAGGTCCGAGTACAGGTTGCCCATGAATAGTTACTTCACCAGCATCATAAGGCTCTAAGCCTGCGAGCACATTCATTAAGGTGGTTTTGCCACAGCCAGAGGGGCCAACCACACAGATGAATTCATTCTTTTCAATGCTTAAGTCAATCGAAGAAAGTGCCTTAACATCTTTCCCTTTTTTTACTTTGTAAGTTTTTTCTAATCCTTTGATGTTAAAAATTATATCATTCATCATTACACCCTTACTTCCATCTCGTTACGATTTTTTCAATATGTAATAAAATTCTATCAAAGATAAAACCAAGAACACCGATTACCAAGATACATAAAATAACAAGGTCAATACGTGCTGCACTACTTGCTAATTGAATACGAGCGCCTAAACCCGCCGTTGCACCGGTCATCTCTGCAGCAATTAGCGTAGTGAACGAACCCGCGAGTGCTGTGCGTGCTGCGATCATAATATAGGGTGTAGATGCAGGCAAGACAACATATAAAAATAAATCAGCATCGTTTGCGCCAAAAGTAAATGCTGCTTTGATTAATGTAGCGTCAGTTTCTAGAATGCCCTGCATGACAGTAATGGAACAAGCCAAAAAAGATGCAAGTGCAATAATCGCGACTTTTGAATCTTCCCCAACACCAAATGCCACCACCATGATGGGAATATATGCAATGGGTGGGATAGTTCTCAAAAACTGAATCCAAGGTTCTACCAAACTACGAAGTGGGCGATACCAACCCATTAAAAAAGCAACGGGAATTGCGGTGAGCATCCCGATAAAATATCCCTTGAAAATGCGCTGTAATGAAATAATTACATCGGGCCAAAAGTAACCAGACTCTAATCGTGAAATCAGTGTAGCAACCACTTCTTCTGGGGAAGATAAAAACGCGGAAAAATACTTAAAACGAGTGAGCAAAAACCATAGAAAAAACGCAGATACAATACTTATTAAAATGAGCAGTGCGCCTGAGTCTGTATTTGAGCCACCAAAATTTTTCATCTTTTTTTGTTTCATGCAACATACCTCCACTTTAAAACATATAGAGCACGGTATACCGTGCCCTTACATCGAGTAAAAAAAGTCTGTAACTATTGCTAACATTATAGCCGCATGTTATAATGTTAGCAATAGTAAAATACAGTAAAAAAGATGGAGAAATTGGAATGGAGTACTTTTTGTTTCCTGAATTTAATAAAAAATTAAACGATGTTTCTTTCCAGGTCTTAGAAAGTTGCGATTTTCATGGTGATAAACACTGGAATTTTTCAAATGAATATGCGAATTATAGTAAACTGTTTTATTTTTACGAGGGTTCTGGATATATCATTTATAATGGCGAGAAAATAGAAATGATTTCAGGAAATGTGTATTTTTTACCAGCTGGAATTTCTTATGGTTTTTTATGCTTGTCCTCCATGAAAAAAGTATATCATTTTGTGCAGGCGCTCATGATTGATGGCACCGACCTATTTGAGCAAGTGCACGAGGTCATTCAGATGCCTTATTCTGTGGAGAAAATAAAAGAAATGATTGCGCTGATGGAAGAGGGATCTATCGCAAGTGCGTATGCTTATAATGTGCAGATGTATGTGACGATGGCGCAAGTTATAAAAATCACACAAGAAAAAGGATATGAGTTAACCATTCCAGAGTATCCCAATCATATTTTGAAAATGCTGCGCTATATTGATTATAACTTAAGCGCCCAACTACGGGTAGCCGATTGTGCCAAGTATATGAATGTAACCCCAACTACCTTGACCAAACAATTTCAAAAACACATCGGCAAAACACCAAAAAGTTTTATTTCCGCCGCCTTACTGCGCAAAAGCAAACAATTATTACTAGAAGGTTATAAAGTAAAAGAAGTGAGCGAAGAGCTTTCTTTTTGTGACCCATACCATTTTTCACGGTTTTTTACCCAATATGTTTCCTTTTCTCCGCGCGAATTTCAAAAGCGAAACAATGGTAATTTGCGTTATCGATATTGGGATGAACATAGCACCCGTAAACAATCATTCTAACACAAAGGAGAGCAAACGATGGATACAACGATTGAAAAAGCAAAAAGAGCGTTGCTCACGATGCAACGATTATCTTGGGAACAGGGCATGGCAATTCGCGCATTTTGGGAATTAGGCGATGAAGAAACAGCGGTGTTGTTGGCAAAAGAAGCGGTACACCGCCAATTAGAAGATGGCAGAATGGCCATTTCCGCCGATGTTAATATTTCGGCTGACCCTGGTTCTTGTGGCATTCCCTGCCTGCTGATTGCAGAAAAAACAGGCGATGACGAGATGAAAGCCGCCCTTGATAAGATGTTGTATTATTATCAACACACTGCGCAGCGTACCAATTGCGGAGTTTTAACTCATTTTATGGAACCCGCATCGCCGCCGCGTCGCCGTGTACTAATTGATGCGGTCTACCACTTGATTCCTTTTTTAACTGCGATGGGGCAAGTAGAGGAAGCAATGGCGCAGTATCATGGGTTCAAACGGTTACTATTTAACGAAGAAACGAAGTTATATCATCACAAATATGATGATGCAAGCCAAACCATTGTACGCAAAGATTACTGGGGCGGCGGCAATGGTTGGGCTGCTTGCGCCTTTGTTTGGATGTATGAATATCTACCGAGTGACCGCCAAACGGAGAAAGCGGAGCTTGCGCAACATGCAAAAGAGGTAATTGATGCAATGCTTTCCTATCAACGCGACGACGGTCTGTTTCACGACATCGTAGATGACCCAAACAGTTTTGTAGAAACCACAGGTGGCTTGATGTTGGCGTTTGCTATCTTTGAAAGCGTTCGATTAGGCATCTTAGACCAGTCGTATTTTGCAATTGCTGCGCATATTTTAACTGCAAGTGAAGCAAAAATCGATGCATTTGGCATTGTACAAGACGCGGATAACCCGCCTAATTTTGTTACTTGTGGCTATTCTGTGGAAGGGCAAGCATTCTATTTACTCTGCGTTGCTGCAAAAAACCGCCTACTCAACTAAGTTCACTTTATCACAGTAACATTTTTAAAAGTCAAGTCTAAAAGGAGCGCGCTATGCTACATCAGAAACCATGTCCGAACTATCTGCGCAATTACCAAGACCTTTGGGCGCAAGACCCACATGCCGCAAACCTTGCTTGGTGGAAACAGGCAAAGTTTGGCTTATTTTTGCACTATGGGCTTTATTCTACCATTGGCGGGCATGAGTGGGCGCAGTTTCGCCAAAACATCCCAGTGGCGCAATATGCAAAACTTGCCGATACCTTTACCGCGCATAACTTTGACCCTGATTTCATCACCGACCTTGCCCTCGAATGTGGCATGCAATATATTAATATGGTAACCTGCCACCACGATAGTTTTTGTTTGTGGGATAGCAAAGCCGAGCCATTTAACAGCAAAAACGCGCCCTGCAACCGCGACCTTGTGCGCGAGATGGCGCAGATGTGCGATAAAAAAGGCTTAGGGTTTGTGACGTATTATACCTTTATCCAAAACTGGAAACATCCCTATGCGCCAAGCAGTGATGTCTTTACCACGGCACGCCCCCATTACCCTGACCCACAGCCAGAATATTTATACCAAAAGCCAGAAGATTTTCAGATTTTCCTTGCCTATATGAAGGAATGCATTAAGGAATTGCTGACGGATGTAGGACCGACTGCCTGTATCTGGTTTGACATCATTTTGGGTGCATACCCTTATGCCAAGCAGCTAGGTTTTCAGGTAGAGGATATTTACCAGATGGTGCGCGAAATTCGCCCTGATATCATGATTGCGTGGAAGCAAGGCGCGACGGGGACAGAGGATTTTGCCGCACCCGAACAGCATTTTCACTCGTTAGAGGGCGCATTGCGGGAGCGCTTTGGCGAAGAAGCTGCCCTAGAGCACCGCGCCGCGTGGGAGAAAAACGCAACCAAGCACAATGAAATCTGCGCCACCTTGCAAGAGCGCAGTTGGTCATTTGACCCATACAGTCCCCACCGCGATGCGCAATATTGTTATGATTTATTGGGGCATGCCCACCGCAACAATTGCAATCTTTGCCTTAACGTGGGGCCGCTTGGTGATGGCAGCATTAGCCCCATCCAGGTGAATATTTTAAAAGAGCTTGCTGCCAAAATCCGCTGCGAGGGGTGGCCAACAGATGGCGCCGTGAACACCAATACCAAAGCATACGGCGCAGAATAAGCTCTGTGAAAAAATAAACCCTGCCCGGCGGGCGGTTCTAGCCATGTGTGCTGCGAAAAATGCATGTATGGAAAAATAGTTACTGTTTTCGTATGCGAATATAACCGCGTGCGGGGGAGAACACACCTATAAAATAAAACAATATAACAGCACAAAGAAAAGGATAGCGCATGAAAATTTTGATTGCCGGCACCGCCGAAAAAACCGAAAATTACCAGAATGCTCTGCGGGAACTGGGCGCAAATTTTGCGTGCAGCCTGACGTTAGACGAAATCGACACCTTTGATGGGTTACTGCTGCCCGGCGGCGCAGATGTTGACCCTAGCTTTTTTGGCGCAGAAAACGAGGGTTCAGAGGGTATTGACATGGCACTGGATATGGCGCAATTTGCCATCTTGAGTGAGTTCGTCAATATGGGTAAACCGGTGCTTGGTATCTGCCGCGGGCATCAACTGATTAATATTTATTTTGGCGGCAGCTTAATCCAAGATTTGGGTGAGGCGGGCAACACCATCCACCGATGGACAGAAGAAACAGGGGATAAGGTGCACCAAACCACCGCCACCCCTGGTAGTTTTATCGCGCAATTATATGGCGAAGCACCCTTTGCCACAAACTCTGCCCACCACCAAGCAATCGATGCCCTTGGGCGGGATTTAATCGCGGTACAATATTCTGCGGATGGGGTAAACGAAGCAATCGTGCATGCGCACCTGCCCATCTATGGGGTGCAGTGGCACCCTGAGCGGATGTGCTTTGCAAAGGTGCGTCCCGATACCGTGGATGGCAGCAAGGTCATCAATCTTTTGCTAGAAGCATGCGAAGCGCGGATTGCCGCCGAAGCAGACGAGACAGCCGAAGGGTAAACGATACCCGCCAGATGGCACCGCCGACACGGCTCACTACCAGTGCCATAAAAACAATAACGTATCCGCCTAAATAAATTCACCCGTACCCCGAAAGGAGTTGAGCCAAATGCAAGCACCCCAACCCCAAGCGGGCGCCACACGTGGGCGCTTTGCCCCCACCCCAAGTGGGCGGTTGCACCTTGGCAACCTTGCGTGCAGCTTGCTTGCATGGCTGAGCGCGCACAGCAAAGGCGGCGCAGTGATTTTGCGTATTGAGGATTTAGATGTTGCCCGTTGCAGCCAAACAGATGCCGCGCTTGCTGAGGCAGATTTTGCCTTTTTGGGGTTAAGCTACACTGAGGGCGGTAAGATGGGCGGCAGCCATGAACCATATACGCAAAGTAAATGTGGTGATATTTATACAAAAAGTTATGAAAAACTGGCAAAAATGGGGCTTCTTTACCCCTGTTTTTGCTCTCGCAAAGAATTGCACAACCTCAACGCACCCCATGCAGCAGATGGCACTTTTGTCTATGGCGGGGCATGCCGTGGGCTAAGCGCGGCGCAAATCGCCGAAAAAGGCAGGGTAAAATCTCCCGCTATGCGGCTATGCGTGCCCGATGAAACCATCACTTTTACCGATGGGAATTTAGGCATTTATTCCGAAAATCTTGCTCGCGATTGCGGCGATTTCGTGGTGCGGCGGGGCGATGGCATCTACCCTTATCAGCTTGCAGTGGTGGTGGATGATGCGCGAATGGGCATTACCGAAATTGTGCGCGGGGCGGATTTGCTGCCCTCTGCGGCGCGGCAGATTTATCTGTATCGATTGCTTGGGTTGCCCATCCCACAGTTTTACCACTGTCCGTTGCTGCTTGCACCAGATGGGCGGCGCCTCTCAAAACGCGATGGCGATGATAGCCTTGCCCACCTAGCAGCAAAATATAGCGCGGAGGAAATCATCGGCAAGCTCGCCTTTGTTTATGGCTTGCAAGACGCACCCACCCCACGCACCGCGCAAAGCCTAGTTGCAGATTTTGATTGGGCAAAGGTGCCCACCCAGGATATCTGTTTGCCAGAGGGATTGTTTTAATACGAACAAGCGCCCAACCGTTTGCAATCGCAAGCGGTTGGGCGCTGTTTTTTTTGATAAAGACTTGTTTTAAGTAGGCATGATAGGGCAATCAGGTGCCTGTAAAATACAAAGCAAAATTTATAAAATAAATGAAGCGGCAATCAGGGCGCAATCTTGATTGCAGTTTTGTGGGCAGTGCAAACCGTCGGCTTTTAAATCACCCGCTTATTCAGCCAGCGCCAACTGAGGTAGCGTGCACCGTAGAAGATGCTACGGAAAATCCAGTCAACGAACATGCCAAGCCAGACCCCCAGAATGCCCATGCCAAACACGTTGACAAAGATATAGCTAGACACCACGCGGAAGGCCCAGACCGAGAAAATGCTAACCCACATGGTGAACTTTGCATCCCCCGCAGAGCGTAAGGCACAGGGCACCGTAAAGGACGGCACAAAGAAGAAAAAGGAAACAAAGTGGAAAATCAGCAGCACCTCGGTTGCAATCGCAATGGCCTCTGCCGATAGGTTGAAGAGCGGCAGCGCATAAGGCATGCAGAAAATCGCAATCAAGTTGGGGATGACTACCGCGACATAGGCATAGATCATGAGGCGATTGCTATAATATTTTGCTTGCTCTTTTTCGCCCGCACCAATGCATTGCCCCACCACTGTGATAATGCCAAGCCCAAGCGCAGAGCAGGGGATATTTAGGATAGACACCAAGGTGCCTGCCACCGCATTTGCCGCGATGGCTGCAGTGCCAAGGGTGCTGACAAGTCCGCTGACCGCAAGTTTGCCAAATTGGAACATCCCGTTTTCAATGCCACTTGGCACACCGACGGATAAAATCCGGTTGACCACCGTTTTTTCGGGCAGCAGCGATTTCAGGCTATCAAGCCGTAAGGGGTTTTGCCCCATTTGCAGCAGTACAAAGACAATCCCCGCCGCAAAGATACGGGAGAGCAGCGTGGCAAAGGCAGCACCAAACACACCCCAGTGAAAGCCAAAGATAAAGAGCGCGTTGCCGCCCACGTTAACGACGTTCATGCATAGGCTTGCGAACATGCTGATTTTGCTGTTGCCCTGTGCGCGAAAGAGCGCCGCGACACCGTTGTACAACCCGATAAACGGATAGCTCAGCGCCGTGATAAATAGATAGGTCTGCGCGTCTGACATAACGTCTGCTTCTAGGGTGCCAAACACAAGGCGCAGGGTCTGTGGGCAGAAGATGGCAAGCACCGCTGCCATGCTGATGGAGGACACCGAGATTAAAAAGACAAGCTGTCCCGCACAGGATTTCGCTTTGTCATACGCGCGGTTGCCGATATATTGGCTAACAACAACCGCGCCGCCTGTGGCAAGCGCCGCAAAGACCTGTATGACAAGGACGTTAATGGTATCAACCAGGCTGACTGCCGAAACCGCCGCCTCGCCAAGGCTTGCCACCATCATGGTATCGAACACACCCACAGAGATAACGAGCGTTTGCTCCACCAATAAGGGGAGCAGTAACAGCAGCAATTTTTTGTTTGAAAACAGCAGCGGTGTTTCAATCTTCGGTTTTGGATACGCGATTGGAAATTTCATGGTGACATCCTACTGCCCGTATGGGGGGCATCCATCATTTTGTTTTGGTTGTTTTTACAATTTGCAACCGCAATTATGTACAATTCGCACTTGTTTGTGGTATACTAAAGGCTAGAGAAACCCGCTTTCTTTTCGCATATCCCACGCAAGCTGTGTGATTTGTATCGGTTTTTACATTCTTTTTACACGCTTGCTTCATTATACGCTTTTTCATTCAAAAGTACAATCGATAGGAGAAAAAATATGCCAAAAGCAGTGCATAAAGTGGTGGTTATTGGCCACAAAAACCCCGACACGGATTCAATTTGCTCTGCCATTGCCTATGCCGCACTCAAAAATGCAACCAGTGATTTGGTTTGCGAGGCACGGCGTGCAGGGCGCTATAACCAAGAAACCGCCTTTGTGCTCAAAAAATTCGGTATCACCCCGCCCCGCATGTGTGATGATGTCTACCCCAAAATCCGCGATGTCGATTACCGTGAAGAGCCTGCGATTGACGGTGGCACTAGCCTGCGTAAGGCTTGGTCGCGCATGCGTGACCGCAACATTGATACCCTTGCGGTGGTGGATGAAAATGAACACCTTGCAGGGCTGATAACCGTCAAAGATATTGCGGTTGCCAACATGGATATTTTCGATACCACTATTTTGGCACAAAGCAAAACTAGCTATCAGAATATTTTAGAAACGCTAGACGGTAAAATGTTAGTAGGCAGCGCCGACCAAGTGGTGCAAGACGGGCGGATTGTCATTGGCAGTGCCAACCCCGAAACGATGGAGCGCGTGCTCAAAGCAGGGGATATCGTGCTCGTATCTAACCGCAGCGAAAGCCAGCTTTGCGCCATTGAGATGCAGGCAAGCCTGCTGATTGTATCGCAGGATGCGACGGTCAGCAAAGCCATCCAAAACCTTGCCAGTGCAAACAATGTTGCCATCATGAGCGTGCCCCACGATACCTATGCAGCGGGCAAACTCATCAGCCAGTGTGCGCCTATTTCACATTATATGACCCAAGGCAACCTGCTCAAATGCCACCTCGAAACCCCAGTGTCTGAGGTGATCCGTGAGATGGCAAAGGTGCGCCACAGTTATTTCCCAGTGCTAGACAGTGCGGGCAAATATTGCGGCATGCTCAGTCGCCGTAACATCATCAACCGCCAAAAGCGCCGTTTGATTTTGGTAGACCATAACGAAAGCACCCAAGCGGTAGAGGGCTACCAAGAGGCCGAGATTTTAGAAATTATTGACCATCACCGCATTGGTAACCTAGAAACAAGCGGGCCTGTTTATTTCCGCAATCAACCAGTGGGCTGCACCGCCACCATTATCGCCCAGATGTATGCCGAGGAATGTGCCGAGGTTACGCAGCCCATCGCGGGGCTGTTGCTCAGTGCGATTTTGTCCGATACCCTTGCCTTCCGCAGCCCCACCTGCACCCCGCTTGACCGCCGCACCGCTGAGCGCCTTGCCCCCATTGCCGGGGTAGAAATCGATGGTTTTGCCGCAGAATTGTTCGAAGCAGGGGAGCGTCTGACGGGCAAAAGCGCTGAGGAAGTGTTCTTGCAGGATTTCAAAATCTTCATGGCAGATGACACCCGTTTTGGGGTGGCACAGGGCAACTATATGACGCAAAGCAATCTGCAAGAAGCCAAAAAGCTGCTACTGCCTTATTTGGAGCAGGCAAGGCTCAAACAGAATGTAGAGGATATCTATGTGATTTTGACGGACATCAAATCAGAGCAGTCGGTCATTATCTCGATTGGCAACCGCGCCGCAGAGGTACTCGCCGAAAGTTTTGGGGTTGCCCCAGAAGCGGACGGTAGTGTGTTGCTCAAAGGGATGGTCAGCCGCAAAAAGCAATTTATTCCACAGGTGATGCACGGGTATCAATCACTATAAGCAGTACGTTGCTTAGTTGCCGCAATCCGTGTAAATGGTGCGCTATTCCGTCATTTGTAAAGTCATTGTAAAGTGCGATTTGGCACCTTGCGCAAAATAAAAAGCAAAGCATGGGCTGCTTTGTTCACCCTTATAAAAATTTTCCAACCGCTCGACTTTTTATAAAGCACGCACTATACTATACTGTATGGTGCGTGTTTTTCATCGAAAAAACACTCCTTTTTACCATATCGCTTGCCTGGTTTCTCACCTTAAACTGAAAAGGAGAACCGCTTATGTGGAAACAAGAAAACAAAGCTGCATTTTTGCGCTGCCTAAATTGCATGGAGCAAGATGCGATTGTGCAGCACTTAAAAACTTTTGAACACCACGGCGCCGCGACCAGCCGCTATGACCATAGCTTACTGGTGGCATATCTTAGCTTTTTATTTTGTCGCAAATATAAGATGGATTACAAAGCCGCTGCCCGCGCAGGGATGCTACATGATTTGTTTTTAGAAGAGTGGGAGGGCAGTGAAAATGGTGCGCTAAGCCGTTGGCGCACCCACCCTGTGGAGGCACTGCAAAACGCGCAGCGCTACAACCTGAGCGCAGTGGAGAGTGATATCATTTTAAAACACATGTGGCCCGTCACGCCTGACCGTCCAAGCTATCGTGAATCATACGTGGTGTCATGTGCCGATAAGGTCGCTGCCGTGCTAGAGAAAACACGGTTAAGCCGTGCCTTTGGTGTTCAGCGTAACTTGCATACCTTTGCCCAATAAAATAAGCGCAAGCGCGCAGGTTCTATCGTGCTTGCGTAAGATAAAAAACCACCCCAATGTCAAACGGCATCGGGGTGGTTTTTCTATGAATACGATGCACCATGCAGTGGACGTGCTGCAAGGACATCGCAGTGGTCTGCATCAAACCACTTGTAATTTACAGATTACTCTATGATTTCTAGCACCATATCGCCTGCGGATTTCTCGCCAATTTGGCAGGTAATATCTTTATAGGCATCGGTGTTACAAACCACAAGCATGACGGTTGTGTCATACCCGGCTGCGGTGATGGCAGCCTTGTCGAATTCCAATAGCAAGTCACCTTGTTTGACGGTATCGCCCACAGCGCAACGCGTGGTGAAATGTTCACCCTTTAGCTTTACGGTGTCAATGCCAACGTGGATTAGCAACTCTACACCTTTGGCGCTTGTCATACTGACGGCATGGCCAGTATCAAACACCATTTCGAGCTTGCCATCGCAGGGAGCATAGACCTTGCCAGGTTCATTTGGGATAATCCCAACACCCTTGCCAAGCACTTCTGTGCGAAACACCTCGTCTTTTACTTCAGAGAGTGACACTGCGGTGCCATGCACTGGGGATGCGATTTCATTCTTTTGTTTTTTGAATAAGCCAAACATAGTTTCTCCTTATGGTTCGAGGGGTAAGCATAAATTATTTTGCAAGGATTTTGAATTCGTCATAAACGAATTGTACCTGCAAGCCGATGATAACCTGTACCGAAGTCTGGGAAGGACGAACCACACCCTGACCGCCAGAAGCCTTAATCTTCTTTTCGTCAACAAGAGTATAGTCTTTTACTTCTAAGCGTAGACGTGTGGTGCAGTGGTCAATCGAGGTGACGTTATCTTTGCCGCCAACACCTTCGAGAATGCCCGCTGCAACTTCGGTAAAGTTGTCGTTTGAAAGCACGAGTTTCGATTCGCCTTCTACGTCATCATCGCCACGGCCTGGGGTCTTAAGGTCGAATTTGCGAATCATGAAATCAAATAGGAAGAAGTAAATTGCGAAGAATACAAGACCGACTGGAATAATCATCCAAGCAGCGTTTACGTGAGGAGCGCTGAGGGATAGGACGTAGTCGATTGCGCCAGCAGAGAAGTTAAAGCCAACGCGTGCGCCAAGCAAGCCAACCACGATCATAGAGATACCGGTAAGGATCGCATGTGCAAGGTAAAGAACAGGAGCAACGAACATGAACGAGAATTCGAGAGGTTCAGTTGCGCCAGTAACGAAGGTACAGATTGCAGCAGCGCCCATGAGCGAGCCAACAACAGCCTTCTGGCTTGGTTTTGCGTTTTTGTAGATAGCAAGTGCTGCGCCGGGTAGACCGAACATCATGATAGGGAAGAAGCCGGACATGTATAGACCAACGTCGCCGGTTGCATCTGGGTTCGTCCAGAAGTTGCTTAGATCGTTAATGCCGATCAAGTCAAACCAGAAAACGTTGTTTAATGCATGGTGTAGACCAGTTGGGATGAGCAAACGGTTGAGGAAGCCATATAGACCTGCGCCCCAAACACCAGCAGAAGTAGCTGCGGTACCAACACCAACAAGGAAGCTGAATAGTACAGGCCAAACAAAGAATAGAACTGCCGAAACAACGATGGTAATACCACCAGTAACGATGGCTACCGAGCGTTTGCCGCTGAAGAAGGAAAGTGCTGCGGGCAATTTAACTTTTCTAAAGCGCATGTAGCAGTAAGAACCAATGATACCTGCAACGATACCAAAGAATACGTTGCCGTTGTTTGCTTTTGCAAATGCAGCAAGCTGTACATCGTTTAGCTCGAAGCCAAGCAGATTTGCGAACATCGAAGCAGAGCCAGAAGCCAGCAAAGTAATCATCATCAAGAACGAAACAAGTGCTGCCAGTGCGCCAGGGCCACCGTCATCATCTGTTAAGCCGAAGCCGAGTGCAACTGCGAACATAATGCCGAGGTTGTCAAGGATGGCTGCGCCGCCCTTTACTAAGAAAGCCGAAACAATGTTGCCTGCGCCCCAACCCGATGGGTCAAGCGCATAACCGATACCGAGCATCAGTCCCGCAAGTGGTAAAGTCGCCACAGGAAGCATTAAGGCTTTCCCGAGCTTTTGTAAACGTTTCATCATAATAAAAATCCTCCCTTATCATGAAATTAAATATTTTCATATAAAAAGCAGCGTCCTTCCACTTTTTATATTGAATCAAATGGTGGTGCGGTGGTTTTACAGGGCGGTTCATCCCTGCGCTGCGCATCGCAGCGGTGTAAGTGTGGGTGGTGTAAGTTGCGGTGCGGTTATAATGCACCGATGATTTCTGCCTTGACGGCAAGCATTGATTTGGGCGCGCAGGCAAGCTCATCAATGCCCATTGCAAGATAGGTTTCGGTCAGGCTTGCGTCCCCGGCACTTTCGCCGCAAATGCCCACCCATGTGCCATGCTTATGCGCGTTTTCTACCGTCAATGCCATCAGCCGTAGCACCGCAGGGTTTTTATAGCTATATAAATGCGAAATTTTCGCATTCATGCGGTCTACCGCAAGGGTGTATTGGGTTAAATCATTGGTGCCAATGCTAAAGAAATCCACATGCGGTGCAAGCACGTCTGACATCACCGCCGCTGCCGGGGTTTCAATCATCATTCCGAGCTCAATGCCCTCTGCCACTGCATGTCCTTCGCTTTTTAGTGCTGCGGTCAGTTGTGTGACTAGCGCTTTTGCCTCTAACAATTCGCTCTCGTTAATCATCATGGGGAACATGATGGCGAGCTTGCCATACACAGAGGCACGCAGCAAGGCGCGCAGTTGTGTTGCAAAAATTTCAGGCTGTGCAAGGCAAATGCGGATGGCACGATAGCCCATCGCGGGGTTTTCTTCTTCAGGTAGTTTGAAGTAATCCGCCTGTTTATCTGCGCCCAAATCAAGGGTGCGGACAATCACGCGTTTTCCGTCCATCTGGCGGAGCACTTCTTTGTAAATTTCAAACTGTGCGTTTTCCGTTGGGAAATCAGGGCTGTTTAAATAGATAAACTCTGAGCGGAATAGACCAATGCCATCCGCGTTATATTCCAGTGCACTTGCTACGTCTGCTACACCGCCAATGTTGGCACACACCTCAATGCGCTTGCCCTCTTTGGTGATGGCTTCTTTGTCGAGATAAGCAAGCAATGCCTCGGCTTGTTGCTGTTCTGTCTGCATTTGGGTGGTATAGCTTGCAATACTCGCCTCATCTGGGTGCTGTAATACATCGCCCGTGTTGCCATCTACGATTAAAATATCGCCACTTTGCACCTGTGTCATCAGCCCATCTACCGCCACAACTGAGGGCACACCCAAGGTGCGCGCCAAAATGGCAGTGTGCGAGTTTTGCGAGCCTTGCTCTGTCACAAAGGCGATGATATTTTGCGGCTCAAGCGCGAGGGTGTCACTGGGGTATAAATCCTGCGCCACTACGATTTGCGGGCTTGTCAGTGCGGCAGTCTGGTCGGCACCATGCAGGATGTTTACCATCCGCGCCGAAATATCGATGATATCCGCCGCGCGTGCTTGCATATATTCGCTGTCCATCGCGGCGAAAATTGCCGAGAATTGCTGTGCTGTTTGGTCAATGGCATAGGCTGCGTTATATTGTTCTTCTTGGATGAAATTTAAAATCATCTCATTGTAATCATCATCATCTAACATCATGCCGTGCACATTAAAGATTTCTGCCTCTGCTTCGCCCATGCTTTCGAGCGCCTTTTGCTCTAGCGCGGCAATCTGTGCGGCGGCGGTCTGCTTTGTCTTGGTGAAAATCGCAACCTCTGCGGTTGTGTCTGCCACCTTGGTATCGGTCACGGGGATTTGCTGTTTGTGCAGTACAAACGCGCTGCCCATTGCAATGCCTTTTGCGGCGGCTAACCCTTGTAGTTTCATATAAAACCTTTCCTGCGCAAGGCCCGTGTGTTAACATGCCATCCCGTAGGGCAGGCACATAAATGGTGAAAAGCAGGGCGATAAAATACCCGCTGTTTGGTTGCGCATTTGTTCGATTGTGGGGGATTCCCCATTGTTGTTGCCCTGTGACATACCATTTATCCAATAAAATGGTAAAAAAAACACCAACCAAGCCCCTTGTTTGAGGTTTGTTTGGTGTTGCCTCAAACACAAATTGTGTATAAGTAACAATCCGATGTGCTAATTTGATGATATAATATTTTCATCACAAAGTCAATTGAATTGGAGAAAATGCCCTGTAAAAATTGAGGGCGTCTTTTTGTTTATCTTGTACATAAAAAATACATATTGTTGAAAAAACAATTGCAACTCGCTTGTTTTTTTGCGGTTTTTGGTGGGGGCGCTTGCTGCGATTTCCCTGGGCGCGTGATGGGTGCACCCCGCGCAATGTGCAAGTGCCCTAAGGTGCTGCGTTAGGGTGCAATGCTTGCTAACAGCTCGCTGACCTTGGCACAATTGGGGATGTTTAGTTGCTCTTTGAGGGCAGGGGCGGCATTTTCCATCAGATAGGGATGTCCAACCAGTTGCAGCATCCCAACATCGTTATAGTTATCGCCCACCGCAAGCACTTGCGCGGGGTTTGTGCCATAGTGCGCGCAGATTTGCTGCACCCCTTGCGCCTTATCGCTGCGGGTGAAATCCACCCATTGCTTGCCCGAAACCACTGCGTCAAAGCTATCTGCCCAACGCTCGCGTATTGCCAAAACAGCAGGGGTAATCCCTTCATGCGAAAATAGGCATACCTTGATGATATCCTCTGGCACATCCGCAGGGCTTGCTAACACCGCCACGCGGTTACCCAAAAAAGTTTCTAGGCGGCGGGAAAGGTCTTTTTCTTTGGGACAAAGATAAGAGGTATTCCCACCAGATATCACAATTTCAACCCCGTCTAATGCCATGATATCGGCGCATAGCTCTTGCACCAATGCGGCGGGCAGCACAGATTTGCGCAGCACCGCGCCTGGGTCGCCTGCACCATATACAATGCTACCATTTTCGCAGATATAGCAGATATCATCTGCGATGGGGGCGAACAATTTGCGCAGGCTTGCGTATTGTCGCCCACTGGCAGGGCAAAAATAAATGCCTTTTTGGCGCAGCCGTTCAATCTGGGTAAACACGGCGGGGTCTATTTCTAATGCAGCGCCCTGCAATAGGGTGCCGTCAATGTCGCTGATAATTAATTTAATCATGGGGTTGCCTTTCTGTGCGATGTGGGGCAGGGGGCGCACCGTTTGCGCGCCGCGCGGAGACTATCATTAGTATAGCATGAAAGCGCAGGGGTGTAAAATAAAAAAGAGAAGAACGCGCCGCCGCCTTTTATCGCCGCACCCCAACAGAGGCGAATCGCGCTCCAACAAAAGTTCGTTCCCGATAAGTAAAAAAGCGCCCCAAACAAAAAAGGCGACACCCGCAAACGCAATGCAATCGAATGCCTATGTCCAAAGCGATGGTTTTGTGGTACACTTGGATCAGCGCTTATTGAGCCATTCTTCACCTTATATCAGTTGCACCACACAAGGAGAACCCATGCAGAACACCATCCAAAAAGCCATCAGCTATTTCACCCCATTTGAGCGGGGTCTTTGGTTCAGTTCAGTGTGCATCATCGCCGCCTGCTTTTTGCTCGGGGGGCAGTTCGATGCGCTCTATTGCTTTACCACCATTTTGGGGGTCAGTGCACTTGTCTTTCTTGCCAAGGGCAATGTACTGGGGCAGGTGCTCATTGTGTTGTTCAGCTTGCTTTATGGGTATATCTCCTTCCGCTTTGCCTATTATGGTGAGATGGTGACCTATCTGGGGATGACCGCCCCCATGGCGCTGCTTGCCGCGATAGAATGGTATCGCCACCCTGCCGCCAAGGGTAAGGCAGAGGTGTTGATTATCCCACTGACCAAGGTAAAGCTGCTGCGCCTTGGCCTTGCCACGGTGGGGGTTACGGTGTTATTTTATTGTATTCTCGGTTTTTTTGGCACTGCCTATCTGCCACTGAGCACCCTTTCGGTCACCACCAGTTTTTTCGCCATGGGCATCACCTATTATCGCAGCCCATGGTATGCCATTGCATACGCTTGTAATGACCTTGTGCTGATTGCGCTCTGGCTGCTTTCCAGTATGCAAGACCCCGCCTATTTCACCATGGCGCTTTGCTTTGCGCTCTTTTTCATCAATGATTTATACGGTTTTTATAATTGGAACAAGATGAAAGCGGCCCAAGCGAAGGCACGCGCAGCCGCACAAAAAGAAGGTTAATTTGCCACTTTGCGTAAAATAAATGCAATCTCCTCTTGTATGTGCACTGCGCACATGATACAATACCCCTTGCGGATTATTTCTGCCCCTCGCGGGCAGTGCCGCCCGCCGCGTGCGACTGCGGATTTTTGTCTGTTGCAACGGCTGATTTGCACTCCACTCTTTACCCGAAAGTGAGCATTCTTATCATGGCGAAACGCGTGAATTTATTGTCTGAGCCAATCCTCAGCACCTTGATTAAATTATCCCTCCCCTTAATGGGGATGAGCTGCATCCAGATGGCCTATAACCTGACCGATATGTTCTGGATTGGGCGCCTTGGTGCAGGGGCGGTTGCCTCGGTGGGCACGGGTGGATTGCTCGTCTGGTTTTGCACTGGGTTGCACACCATCTCACAGCTTGGCGGGCAGGTATATGTGGCGCAAAACATCGGCGCGGGTGATATGAAAAAAGCGGGGCAATATGCCACCGCTTCTATGACGCTCAGCACAATCTTGACCGTCATCCTTGGGTTGATTTTCTTTTTTGGCACCACCCCGATTGTCTCCTTCTTTCAGCTGAATGACCCCACCGTGGTGGCAGATGCCGAAATCTATATCAAGGTCACCTGTGGGTTCATCTTTTTCATGCTGCTTTCCAAATTGCTGACCGCCCTGATTACCACCACTGGTGACAGCAAAACCCCTTTTATTGCTACTACCATTGGGCTTGTTTTTAATATCATCCTTGACCCCATTTTAATCTTTGGCTATCTGGGTGCGCCCGCCCTTGGGGTGCTTGGCGCGGCCTATGCAACGGTATTTGCGCAGATGGTAGTATTCGCATTGCTGTTTATTCAGGTATTGCGCGGGCAGCATCTGTTTGCCCACGTTTCACTTAAAAATTTCCCTGCTCTGCCCATTTTTAAGGATATCGTAAAGCTAGGGCTGCCCACCACCTTGCAGGCGACTTTTTTTCCTACCATTTCGATGTTTATCTCTCGCCTTGTGGCGGGCTTTGGTGATGAGGCGGTGGCGGTGCAGCGCATTGGCTCGCAGGTAGAATCCGTTTCCTGGATGACCGCAGAGGGCTTTGCAACGGCGGTTAACAGCTTTATGGGGCAAAACTATGGTGCGCGCAACGGTAAACGCACCAAGGATTGCTATTACCAAGCGGCCACCATGCTGATTGTTATTGGTCTGTTTAACACCGCCCTGCTGATTTTGGGCGCAGAGGCGATTTTCAACCTTTTTGTCACTGAGCCAGAGGTCATCGCCATGGGCGCAACGTATCTTGTCATTTTGGGGATTTCGCAGGTATTTATGTGCCTCGAAATTTTATCCAGCAGCGCCATGAATGCCCTTGGGCAGACGTTAATGCCCGCTACGGTCAGCATCGTCTTTACTGGCATGCGCATCCCTCTTGCACTGATGTTAACGGCAACGGTGCTCGGGCTTTCCGGCATTTGGTGGAGCATCGCAATCTCGACCATCTTTAAAGGCATCCTGCTTGCGGGCGCCACGGTTTGGATTTTGCGCCAACCAAAATATACCTGCTAATGAGTGGCTAAGCTGCTTTCGCCAGTGGCATAGTCAATGGCAATGCCATCCTGTACGTTATAGCAAAAGACATTGAACAAAATGCCTTCGCCGTCATCCTCTATCGATTGCGCTTCCATCAATACACCCCGCGCGACCAATTCATCCCCTGCAAAAGCTGCATAGCCGCACCAAGCACCCAAAAGATGAGTGCAAGCAGATCGCACAGAATATTTTTAACGTAAGGTTATATGAAAACGCAAAAGAGCGCCGTCACAGAAAAATCTGTGACGGCGCTCTTTTGCGTGGTGGGCATGCATGCCCTTACTATTTTTTACAGCTTCATCGCGACATCCCATGCGCCCCAAATCACGGTGCGCAGATTGCCAACCTTTTTGGCATCGCCTACTAGCTTTGCCTTTTTGCCGTTGATGGTAAGGGGGCTAGGGGTATAGCCAATCGCGGTAATGACGGTATCCGCAGCCAGGTTTTGCTGTTGCCCATCTGCACCTTCTATCGTAATGCCATCCGCTTGGATTTTCACCAGTTTTGTGTTTAAGTAAACGGGCACCTTGTTGGCGGCAAAGAAATCACGCAGATAAGAGGAATTCGCAAGGCATAGCCCAGGGGTCGCCATTAAGTCATTCGCCATCTCAATCATGATAGGGGTCTTGCCCTGATGGTATAAATCATACGCGATTTCACAGCCAGTCAGCCCGCCACCAATGATGACAATTTGATCGCCTACCTGCTTTTTGCCTAGCAGATATTCGCATGCCTCGATGACATTGCCTTCCCGCGCGTGGATATACCGCGGCACAGCGCCTGTGCAGACAACCACCTCATCAAAGGGAAGGTTGGTGGTTGGGGTTACCTCGGTGTTGAAATGAATTTTGATGTTTAGATTTTTGATTTGCAACGCAAACCATCCAAGTAAATCGCGGTCTTTCTCTTTAAAATAGGGGCGACTTGCGGCGATGAATGCACCGCCGATTTCAGCTGATTTTTCAAAAATTTCGACCTTGTGCCCGCGCAGGGTCAGTACGCGTGCGGTTTCTAGCCCGCCAATGCCCGCGCCGATGATTGCAATTTTCTTGGGTGTTTTGGTGGGGGTGATTTTATATTTTTTGTGCTGCATGGTGGTGGGGTTTAGCGCGCACCGTGCCATGCCCATGGTATCAGGCAGGTGTTGCAGGTTGGCAGTGCCCTCATATTTCGACATGTTAAAACAGCCATTGTGGCAGCAGATACAGGGCAAAATTTCCTCTGGAGTATCTGCCATCAGCTTTGTTACCCATGCCGGGTCTGCAAGGAAGGGGCGGGCAAAACCAACGGCATCAAGCTGCCCTGTTTTTACAGCGGCGGCACCTTCTGCAACGGTCATTCGCCCTGCACAGACCACCGGGATATCGACAAAGTTCTTGATGTGAGCAACGTCTGCTAGGTTGCAGTTTTCAGGCATATAGGCGGGTGGGTGCGCCCAATACCATGCATCATAGGTGCCGTTGTCGCAGTTTAGCATATCATAGCCCGCGTCTTGCAGGTGCTTGGCGGCGATTTCGCTTTCTGCCATATCCCGCCCAACTTCAGTATATGCCTCACCCGGTACAGCGCCTTGGCGGAACCCCTTTGTTTTAGACACCACCGAATACCGCAGCGAAACAGGGAACTCGTCCCCACAGGTGCGTTTAATTTCCTTGACGATATCACAGGCAAAGCGGTAACGGTTTTCTAGGGTGCCACCGTATTGGTCGGTGCGGTGGTTGGTATAGGCGGTGGTAAACTGGTCAAGCAGGTATCCCTCATGCACGGCATGGATTTCGACCCCATCCACTCCGGCAGATTTGCACAGCTGCGCGGTGCGGGCAAAGGCATCCACCATCTCCTCAATCTCAGCGATGGTCAGTGGGCGCGAGGGTACTTTATCACTCCAGCGGTTGGGGAGCTCACTGGCTGAGGCAGTGGCAAAGTCTACGTCTAAAATGGGTTTCGATAGCACCCGCAGCGCAGGGTTTGTATAAAGTGTTTCCATCAATGACGTCACCGCCATGGCGCGCCCAAAGCCAGCGGTCAGCTGTACAAACAGCTTTGCCCCCGTCTTGTGGAATTCTTCCATGTATTCTTTTAGTTCGGCAAAGGCTTTTTTGTTTTCATATAGCCACTGCCCGGGCAAGGCATTGTGCACAAGGGCGATACCGGGTAAAATCAGCCCGACATTATTTTTGGCGCGTTCTAGTAAAAAGTTTGCCGCCTCTTTGTCAAAATGGGTCGGTTCCATCCACCCAAATAGCGAGGTGCCTCCCATTGAGGTCATGACAATGCGGTTTTTGATTTCCACGTTGCCAATGTTCCAAGGGGTCATTAAATGGTCTAAGTCTTTGCTCATTTGCTTACCCAGTCCTTTCTTTGTTTTATGATAAAAATGCTGCTATCGCCGCAGCCAATTGGTTTTGTGATAATAAAAGAAAAACACAATGCTGCTAAGCCCCCAGGTGATGGGGTATGCCCAGCAAACCAGTGCGATATCATGATACACCGTGGTGACGATATAAATATAGCCCACCCGCATCACGCACCAACACACCAGCATAACGACCATCGGCACCATCGCATGCCCCGCGCCACGCAGCACACTTGCTGTGCCGTGCGAATAAGCAAGCAAGATATAAAACCATGCGCCAATGCCGGCACGTTGCACCGCAAAGGCAAGGGTTTCGGGGGATACTTCGCCAAACAGCCCAATGACAGTGGGGGCACATAGGGCGAAAAAGATACCAAAACTTTGCGCCACAATACAGGCAAAGGCAACCCCGAAGTTTGCGCCTTTTTTCACACGGTCAAACTTCTGCGCACCGATGTTCTGGCTGACGAAAATGGTAACCGCCTGCGAAAAGGCAGTGATGGGAATAAAGGCAAATCCCTCGATTTTGGTATAGGCACCATGCCCCGCTACCACCTGCGCGCCAAAGGAATTGATGCTTGCCTGCACTACCAAATTGGCAAAGGCAATCACCGAGTTTTGCACCCCAGAGGGGATGCCAATGCGGAGCATTTCTTTTAATAGAGGCAAATCAAGGGTGATATGCCGCAGGGTGATTTTATAATCGGCATCAATCCGCATCAGCCGCGCAAAGGCAAGAATGGCGCTTAGTCCCTGCGCACTCACCGTTGCAAGGGCGGCACCACGCACCCCCCAATCGAATGCGCCAACAAACAGCAAATCAAGCAGCACGTTTACCACAGAAGAAATCATCAGATAATACAGCGGGCGCTTGCTATCGCCCACCGCTTGGTAGATGCCACAGGCAACATTATATAATACAAGGGCGCAGACACCCGAAAAATAAGTGCGCAGGTAAATTTGTGCTTCGGCAAAGACTTCGTCAGGGGTGCCCATCAGGGTTAAAATCTGTCCGCAGAACAAAACACCAATGGCGGTCAGTAGCAGCCCCGCCAAGCAACCAAATGCCACGGCAGTGTGTACTGCCCGCTGTACCTTTTCTTTTTCTTGCGCGCCAATAAAGCGTGAGATGATAACGCTCACCCCAGTGAAAACACCCATGAAAAACCCAACAAGTAGGAAAATCAATGAGCCAGTGCTAGTGACCGCCGCAAGCGCTGTTTCGCCCACAAAGTTGCCCACCACCACTGCATCGGCAAGGTTATATAGTTGCTGAAACACCTGCCCTATAAAAATAGGCAGCGCAAAGGTAAGGATGCTTTTATAGATATTACCATGGACGAGGGCTAACTTTTTATCCATTTGTCACTGCCTTTTTGTTGGTGCGTGGGTGGGCGGATGAGAAAAAACCGCTCTATTCAGACAAATTCCAGTATATACTCAATTCCAAAATTGTCAATTCAAATTGTACCTTTTTTCTTGTGGTTTTGGCGCGTTGGCAGTATACTATTTTTATGGTTACACAGCCATGTTATTTTGTGCAGTTGCTGTTTGTGCCATCGTCATAATAACATTCACATACAACTCAAAGGAGATATCATGCAAATTCGTACCGCCACCCCCGCTGACCTAGACGCCATCGCCGCCATTGAAGCAGCTTGTTTTCCCGCCGCAGAGGCTGCCACCCGCGCCAGTTTTGCTGCGCGTCTTGCGGTATTCCCGCGGTATTTCTGGCTCGTAGAAGAAGAGGGGGTCTTGCTTGGCTTTTTGAATGGTGCAGTGATTGATGCGGATGTGATTGCTGATGCCTGCTATGAAAATGCGCACTGCCACACACCAAAGGGTGCGTACCAGACGGTGTTTGGCATTAACACCCTTCCAGAATACCGTGGGCAGGGCATTGGCGGGGCAATGCTGCGTGCCATGATTGAAACCGCTCGCACCGAAGGGCGCAAGGGCTGCATATTAACCTGCAAAGATTACCTCAAAGGCTATTACGAAAGTTTTGGCTTTGTTTGCAAAGGGCGCTCTGCATCTACCCATGGTGGTGCAGTTTGGAATGATATGATATTGCTGTTTTAAGGCATCTGCTTGTTCGTTTGGGAGAAAGGCTTGCTTAATTGGTTAGCTTGTGCTAACATATAAGGGGAGAATTGCACACCTTTGTACCCTTTTTCGGGGGCGGGGCAGTTCCTCACTTGATTTGATAAAATACCCTTTCACAGGGATAACAGAACGGAGTATAACATGGCAAATAATTGTAATTGTGGCGGGCATCACAGCCACGGCGAGGGTTGCGGCTGCGGTGGACATCATCATGAACACAGCCACGGCGAAGGTTGCGGCTGCGGCGGGCATCATCATGAACACAGTCACGGCGAAGGCTGCGGCTGCGGTGGACATCACCATGAACACAGCCACGATGATTTCACCGAAAGCAAAGTGATTGAAAACCGCTCCGCCACCCCCGCACAGCTTGATTTCCTGCGCAACTTTGCGCCGATTGCACCGCTGCCTATCGCTAAATATCTGGTAAAAAGCAGCAAAGAGCATTCGTTTGAAAGCGTCGCCCTACGCGATGTCTGCCTACGCAGTGCAGCGGATAGCATCCCGCTCATCAAAGAAACTGCTGCTTTCTTACAGGGACTAGAGGCATCGAACCTGATTGCGATTGATTACGATACCCCCCTAGCAGAGGAAAGCTATGCCCACTATGCCACCGCAGATAGCTATCTGCTTTTTGCAGAAACAGTTGCCCATGGCGCCGCCCAAGAAAATTTCCTAGGTGATATTGCAACCCTAGAAAAAGGCAGCATCGTCATGACGGCATGGGGCAAGGAACAAATCGCAGAATAATACGCAGAATAATACGCAGAATGAAAGATAAAATGGGGCTGTTACAGATAGCGCCATAAATAAAAAGCTACACAAATCAGACTAGCAAAGAGAGCTCTAACGGGGTTTAGTACGTTAGATAGGCTCGAAAAGCGCTGAAATTTGTGTAGCTTTTTTGAATGTCTGAAGTGCGGCAGCAGCATTTTTTGCATACGTCGCAGTGGCTTAGTAGACTTTGCCGGATGGGCAAAGGACACAAGGGGCAGGTGCGATACCGGAACGTGCGTTACACCGCCGCCACATTTTTGGTGATGATCACATCCACCCCAAGCCCGAGCACATCAGCAATCACCACATCGCCAATGGTAGTGGGTGCGTTAATGCACTGTGCATTAATTTGCGCCATTACATCAAAAATACGCGCCTTGGGAATTACATCGCTCAGCCGCACACTAGTAATGGGCGCATCGCCCCCACGCACAAGCACGCTTGTGGCGATGTTGCGGCGCGGGTCGGTCAGCTCTTGTTTGACATAGGTTTCGCCGCGCAGGCAAAGTTGGCCAGTGCAAGCGGTAATACTGCCATCTGGGGCAATGCTTGCCGTCACTTCGCAACCATTGGGACAGATAATGCAGGTGAAAGTTTTGGTGTTGCTCATGATACCGTTACCTCCAAATCTCCCGTGGGCGCGAGGTGCGCTGCCATTAGGTTGCATTGTATCATCTCGGCCGGCAGGGCTTTTTTCATTTTTTGGGTATACAGTGCCTTGCCATTTTGGCTTATGGTCAGGGTGCAGTTTTCGAGGGGACGCCGCACCCGTAGTGACAGTACTATGTCACGTTTACCGCTGATACGCTGTGGCAGGATATAGCCAATGGCGGCACCCTCGGCAATGGTTACCGCAAGTGGGCATTCTGGTAAATTGCCCGCCGCCAGATAAGCCGCTACACCATCGGCAAGGCGCTCTGCCTCTGCGGAAACAAAATCGACCAAATCGTGCACTTGTAATACATTGCCTGCGGCAAAACTGCCCGCGATGTTCGTCTGATAATATTCATCTACACTTGCGCCCTTGGTGCGGGGGTCCAGTTGCACCCCTGCGCTAGTCGATAGCTCGTTTTCGGGGATTAGCCCGACTGATAAAATCAGGGTATCGCAAGTGTATTCTTGCTCTGTGCCTGGAATAGGGCGCAAATGTTCATCCACCTTGCTGACGGTCACTCCAGTTAAGCGGCTGTTGCCATGGATGGCGGTGACGGTATGGCTTAGATATAGTGGAATGTCATAATCGTTTAGGCATTGCTGCAGGTTGCGGGGCAGCCCACTGGGGTAAGGCATGACCTCACAGACGGCCTGCACATGTGCACCTTCTAGGGTCAGGCGGCGCGCCATAATCATTCCGATATCACCGGAGCCTAAAATCAACACTTCCTTGGCGGGCATTAAATTCTTAAGGTTGATATAGCTTTGCGCCACACCGGCGGTAAACACTCCGGCAGGGCGCTCGCCTGGTATGGCAAGTGCGCCGCGGGTGCGCTCACGGCAGCCCATGGCATACACCACTGCTTTGGCATGATAGCAAACCATCCCGGCGGGGCTAACGGTCAGAATTTGATGGGTGTCCCCACACTTATTCACTGCTAGCACGGTGGTATCGCAGGCGATAGGCACTTCGCTGTCTTGCGCCATATCAATATAGCGCTGCGCGTATTCGGGACCCGATAGCGTTTCGCCAAAGCGGGCGAGCCCAAAGCCATCGTGAATACACTGGCGCAGAATGCCGCCAAGGTGTTTTTCGCGTTCTAGCACCAAAATATCTTGGATGCCCTGTGCGGTCAGTGCCACCGCCGCGGCAAGCCCAGCGGGGCCGCCACCAATGATGATAACCTGCTTTTCTGTGGTTTTCATTTTTTTACCCTCCCCACAAATAGGTTAGAGCCTTCCCGTGCATAAAGCAAGTCATCCACCGCTTTTTCTTTTTCGGTGAGCAGCAGCTCTGCCATGCGGGTCTGGCAATAGCCACCTTGGCATCGCCCCATCATGGCGCGGGTGCGGTATTTGATGCTCATTAGGGTATCTGCGCCAAGCGGGTTATGGATGGCCTGTAATAGCTCTGCCTTTGTCACCTTTTCGCAGCGGCAAATCAGTTCGCCATAATCGGGGTTTTGGGCAATCAGTTGCGCTTGCATTTCGGGGGTTTGCTCGGCAAAGCGGACAATGCCATTGCGCACGGGATTAAAGTTTTCTTTGGGGGTCAGGGGTTCTTTTGCGGCAATTAGCCCCACAACATATCGCCCAATCGGCAGCGCTGCGGTCAGGGCAGGGCTTTCAATCCCGATTAGGTTCACACTGTTGGGTGCTGCGTCATTGCATTCGATTTTGAAATCCTGAATGGCGCCGTGTGCATCCACCCACTTTGGCAGCACACCCGCATAGTTGCGGATGTAATCTGCTTTGCGGATGCAGGGCCACAGGGTGTTGGCGCTTTCGGCAAGGTAATCCATATTGCTTTGGGGCACACCATAGTTGTATGGCGCGTCTAAATCAATCTGCTCTGCATCAGGTCCCACCGTGACATTGCCATCCACCGTAGGTGTCACGTGGATGCCCATATAGGTGTTGCTTGGCACAGGGTAGACCGGCATGGGCAGCAATGGTCCGGTGCATTTATCCAAAATGATATAGGTGCCCTTGCTACCGATTACTTTATATTCGGGCAGCCCAAGCATGGCGCTGATTTTTCCACAGCCAAGCCCCGCACTGTTGATTATCCAACGGCACTGGAACTGCCCCGCGGTGCTTTCGATGTGGTATATTCCGTCTTTGCGAGCAATGGCAGTGACCTTTGCGCCCAAATGATAGCTTGCGCCATTTTGCACGGCATTTTCGGCAAGGGCAATGGTATAGGCGAATGGGTCAAGAATGCCGCTGTTTTTAGAAAGCAGCGCAAATTTACCCACCACCGCAGGTATCAAGGCATGCAGCATGGCTTCGTCAATTAGTTCTAACCTTTGCGCGCCATTTTTGGCACCCTGTGCCATGGTGCGTTCTAGCTGCGCCATATCCTCAGGGGTGTTGCCGACTAGCACCTTGCCGGTGCGTTTGAACGGTACGTCTAGCTCTGCTGCTACGGCATCGAATTCTCGGTTGCCCTCAACGCAAAGTTTTGCCTTGAGTGAACTCGTGTCATACGCGAACCCACCGTGCAACACGGCAGAGTTTCGCCCACTGGTTTCAAAGCAGACATCCCTGTTTTTTTCAAGCACAGCGATAGAAAGCTGATAGCGGGCGAGCTCACGCGCGATGGCGCTGCCAACCACGCCACCGCCGATGACGATTGCGTCATATTGTTGCATGGTGTTCTCCCGTCAGATGATTATAGATAAAGGATATGGTTTGCCTCGATGAGTTTGTCGCAGAAATCACGGCCAATCTTATCGTCTTCGTTCCATACACCTTGGGTGCGGGCAAGATCCCATGGCGTGTCTACATCATATTCGTTCTTGGGCGCAAGTGGGCGCGGAATGCGTGGGCTGACTGTTTTGTTGCGGGTTTGGCGCACAAGCCAGCAATATAGTTGATAGCGCAAATCTTGCACTACGCTCTGATATTCTGGGTCAAAATACAGGTTTTTCATTTCCCAGGGGTCATTGATGCGGTCATACAATTCGCCAAAATCTTCGCCGCCGTGGAACTCTGGCAAAAACTGGGTCAGTTTATATTGCTGCGTGTGGATGGTTTTGGTATGTGGGTTTTCGGTTACGGCAACGGTCTTGCATGCTTCGTCTGCTTCCACCGTTTTGGTGATATCTACACCGTCTGCCCAGTTTGGCAGAGGCAAGCCCGCAAGGCTGCACAGAGTGGGGAATACATCAACACTTTCCACCATGTTTTGGCGCACTTCGCCCTTGGGGCAGCCCTTGTATTTAAAAATCATCGGGATATGCGTCACGCAAGAGAAGCTAATGCCGGGGGCTTTTTCTACCATGCCGTGCTCGCCGGCAAATTCGCCGTGGTCGGTGGTGTATACAATGATGGTGTCATCGGTAATGCCAAGCTCTTCTAGTTTGGCAAGCACTTCACCATAGGCGGCATCGCTCTGGCTGACACAGGCATAGTACCCGCGCAATACCCGGCGGCGTGCACTTTCATAGTCGCGTGGCTCATAGTTCATCCAGTCGTCATTTTCGCGGAATGCTTTTAGTTTTGCGCGGGAAACGCTGCTGCGGTGTTCCATGGTGGTTTCAGCATTGGGGGGAAGGTCTAACTCCATCCCCTCATACAAATCCCAATATTTCTGCGAGGGGCAATAGGTCTGGTGGGGGCGGGGGAGGGTCAGCCAGAGGCAGAAGGGCTTTTCCTGCTCGTTACAATCCGAGATAAACTTCACTGCCTCATCTGCGCACCAGCTCTCAAACGAGTGCTCATCTGGCATGCGTGAGGGGCGCGCGTCAATGCCCTGCCCACGGCGATGGGCATATAGGTCAAATTGCTCATGCAATACTTTATCATCACGCAGCTCGTATAGCCCGCGCTCTTTCAGATAGGCGGCATAATCATCGTTTTTTAAGCCTTGGCAGCCTTCTTCGTCTTGCCAATTCTCTAGGGTGACAGGGGTTTCAAAGCCATAGCCATCCGCCATAAAATCGCACGCGTTTGAGACCCAACCCGCGGGTGTGTGGATTTTACCGACCACGCCATTGGTATAGCCCTCTTTGCGCAGATGGGTAAAGATACTGGGCAGGTGCTCAGGGCATTCGCCTGCAAGCCCATAATAGCCAAAGTTATGTACATACTGCCCGCTCAGCATACACATGCGTGAGGGGGTGCAGATGGGGTTGTTACAAAATGCGTTGTTCATCTGTACACCGTCTGCGGCGAGGGCATCTAGGTGTGGGGTTTTGATTTGGGTGTTGCCGTAGCAGCCAAGGGCACGTGCGCTGTGTTGGTCGCTATACATAATGAGGATATTTGGTTTCTTAGCCATGAGAATGCTCCTTTTCTTGCTTTTGTTAGCGGATATAGTGTTTTATGATATAATCATCCATTATGCCTAGTATAAAACACAGCCCGCCCAGATACAAGAGTCTAGCCCCACAAGCTAAAAAATACCCCCTACAAGCTAAAATGTAGGGGGTATTTTGGCAAGATGAGGGGGTAAATAGAAACATTGCGCCAATCGCTTGGTACGCAAAGCAATCAGGTCAATTGTGATAAAGCGTCTAATATATCGTCTTTGCAATATGGCTTAAAAACATAGGGTGCTTTTACAATTTGGTTGTGCTTGCCCATATAGCGCACATTTCCTGTGATAAAGGCAACGCGAATTTGAGGCTGCAACGCGGTTAATTTTTCGGATAAAATAAACCCACTGGTGCCTGGGATATCAACATCTAAAAAAGCAATGTCGATTGGTTGCTTTTTTGCATGTGCAAGCGCTTCGTCACTATTTGAAAAAAGAGTTAGGTGTTCAAACGAAGGGTGCCCTGCTATGGTGGATTTAAAATTCGCCAATGCAAGGGATTCGTCGTCTACATAAATAATGGCCAATGGTTGCATTATGATACCTCCGTCATTGCGCAGCGCGTAGGGGGAATTCAATCATGGTGGCTATGCCGATGCCGCGCGTGCTGTGGATTTTTGCGCATCCGCCTAGTATCAGATGAATGCGCTAGATTATTGCGTAAACTGTTTGATGCTTTGTTCAATCAGATAAACAGTTTCGTCTGCCCAAGGGTATTGTGCCATATAATATCCTTTATAGCTTGCAAGATAGCGTCTGTCGCCACAAGTAATGGCGTAGTAATCGCATACAAACGTGCTTTCGTTTACATAGGTAGCATTGCGTGCAAAGGTTATCATCTGCCCGCAGCCCAATTCGTTCAGCTGCGTTTTTAATGCCTGTGTTACTCTGCGTACATAGGTAGAAGTGTTTTTATCATAGATTTTATCGGGCCATAATAAATTAAATATCTCGATGTTACCTACCGTGCTACCACGTTCGTTTACTAAAACTGCAAGTAATTCTTTGGCTTTTGCAACACGGAATTGTACGGGTTCGCCCTGTACCCATAAATCAAAATTGCCAAATGTTTGCACAAAAATAGGGGGCTTTGTGTTGAGCGGATGGCACTGCTGCAGGCGGGTTGGGGTTAGTTTGCTTAAAAATGAAAAAACAGACGCAATGTTTTTGGGATCAAGAGGCTTTAAGAGATAGGCTCTACCATCTGTTTGGTATGCCGCTTGGTGGTAGTCTGCAAAGGCGCTGACAAAAATGATTTCAATGTCGGGCTGGTATTCCTTTAATTTATTGGCAAGGGTTAGCCCTGTCATTTCGGGCAACTCTATATCTAAAAAAGCAACATCAAAGGGGGTATGCTTTGCATAGTCAAGGGCTTCTTGTGGGTGAGAGAAATAGGTGATAGATTCCACAAGGTCATATTCCTTTAGGTAAAAATCAAGATTTACCTGTGCGTTTTGTTCATCATCTACATAAATAAAATACATAATGCTAGATCACTTCTTTCGTTTGTGTAATGAGCACGTATTGAAACGGCGAGTTTATTATAGTGTACCGCGAATAGGCGGTAAATTCGAGCAAAAAACGGACAACTTTACTGGTTTTATTATAAAAGTAAGCACTGCGAGGGTAGATGTCTTAAATGGGGAGGCAGACACCTTCTTTTTTCTTGCATCTCCCATGCGAATGCTGTGTGTTTGGTGCTTGGTGTAAAAAAGAAAATGTTGTGTGCAGATGCGTGGCTTTTCTGTGTTATTCGTGTAGGTGCTGTTTAAAATAGGCAGGCAATGCTGCGATAAGATCGGTGGGTTGCATGCTTGTCTGCGAAAGTGCTGCCGCGCAAAGCTCTCCCACCGCGCCATGGATATACACTGCCGCTTCTGCCGCTGCCACAGGGGTGATTTTTTGTGCCAAAAACGCGCCGAGCATCCCGGCGAGCACATCACCGCTGCCGCCCTTTGCCATCCCTGCGGTTCCAGTTGGGTTGGTTTTGGCATCGCCTTCTGGGGTCGCTACTACGGTATCCGCGCCTTTTAGTATGGTGTACGCACCCTGCGCCATTGCAAAAGCAATCGCGGTTCCTGCGCGCTCAGCCTGTATTTCCTTGGTTGTTTTGTTGCATAGCCGTGCCATCTCAGCAGGGTGCGGGGTCAGTAATAAGGGCGCGTGCACTGTCTGGAATAAATCTGGGTGTTGTGCCAGATAATTCAGCGCATCCGCATCAGCCACAATGGGGCATTCTGCCGCTGCCAGTACGGTGGGTAGATACAGCGCTGCATCTGCGCCTAGCCCGCAACCAATCACACAGGCGCTTGCCTTGCGCAGTGCTTGTAACAGCTTTTCATGGCTTGCGTTATGGCATTTGCGCGCGTTTGGCTTAGCGCTTGCAGGTACTGCCACCTTGCCCGCCCCGCCTTGGGGCGCAGGATTTGCCGTGTAACATGCAGGGAATGCTGCAAGCTCTGTTGCGTCTAGCACGGTAAACACCGCTTCGGATAGCATTGGTGCAAGCAGGGGATAACAGGTGGTGTCCGTCACTACATTCACCAACCCCACCCCACAGCGCAATGCCGCCTTTGCAGCCATCGCCGCCGCGCCTATCATCCCATAGCTGCCGCAAATCAGCAACAGGGTGCCATAGCTGCCCTTGTGCGTCTCGCGTGCGCGAGGGCTAAAAAAGGGCAGGGTAGGGTCAAGGGTGATGGTTGGCAATGGCGCCGCGGGGCTGATTGGTTTTGCCGCATTTTGCACTGTTTGCGCGGGGGGCAATGGCTGCGAAATCGCCTTGCGCCACTGTGCTAATTTTTGGTCATAGCACATCTTTGCATTCGCCGGGCTTGTCGAGGGCAGGGCGATGAGTTGGATGTTTGCCATCTGGGGGTCTGCTAAAATATCCTTGCAATGCCGCTTAAAAAGTTGCTCGGCTTTGCCGCCGTTCAGGCAAATTTTGCGGATGGATGGGTGCGCACGCAAAAAGGCGGCAAAATCATTCACGGCGGGGTTGCGGATGGCAGTATCGAGTGAGCCTTCACGCTCGGCTGCCCCAATCACATCCCACAGCGCCACCCCGTGCCGCAGCGCAAGTGCGCAGCGTGCGGCATAATCCTCGGTGAAATCTTCCGCAAACACGTCGCACAAAATCCGCCAAAAGGCATTGCGCGGGTGGGCATAATATTGCACCTGCCGCAGCGATTCTTCCCCGGGCAATGACCCTAAAATCAGCAGGCTACATTGGTTGTTTACAAGGGGCGCAAAACTATATTTCATGGTGGCTCCTTTGTGGTGTTTACGCGTGCATCACCTGCGCGATTTTATCGCGATAACTTGCCGCGAGTTCGGGGTGCTTGGCCGCAATGTTCTGGTCCTCCCACACATCTGTGGTTAGGTCAAACAGTGCCTCGGTGCCGTCTGCAAAGGCAACATATTTATATTGTGCATCCGCGACGGATTGGAAACCCATGTAATTTGGCAGGGTGTGCAGTGCGCTAAAGGCAAACTCGCGGTGGGTCGCCTTTTCGCCTTTGAGCAGCGGCACCAAAGACTGCGCATCCACCGCGCTTGGCAGGCTTGTGCCCGCAAAGTCTAGCATGGTCGCCGTCAAATCTTGCAGTTCTACTATGGCATCTTGGCACACCCCTTTGCGCATGCCTTCAGCAAAGGCATCTGGTACCGCAATCACACAGGGCACATCGAGTGAGCCACGTTCTGGCACGCACTTTGCGTATTTTGTGTGGTCGCCTAGCATTTCGCCGTGGTCAGAGGCATATATCACAATGGTGTTTTCAAGCTCACCCCGTGCTGCCACTGTCGCCAAAATCTCGCCAATGTTGCGGTCAATATTCTCAATCATTGCCGCATAGCATTGGCGGATTTCATTTGCGTTTTCGCGCGGGTCATCACCATGCCCTAGTGCATAGGTGCGGTCTTTCACCGTTTCAAACATTCGCTCAGTGATGTCGAATGGGTCATGCGGGCCGGTGAAATTCACCTGAATAAACCATGGCTCGCCTGCCGGTACCGCTGTAATTTTTTCAATCGCATTGCCCGCAATCCAGTTGTCGCAATACATTTCATCGGGCAGCGGTGTGCGATAGGTCTGCCGCCCGCGCCCGTCAAAATCATCCAAATGCATTTGTGCATAGCCGTGAGTTTGCAGATATTTCATATATGGGCCGCGTGGCACACCATAGCGATTATAATGGATTACCGCGTCCCACTTGCCTTCACTGTCAATATAATCGGTAAAGCCAAGGGTGTCTGCGTGTTCGGTGTTGAACCAATCGCAGGTTAATTTACGCAGGTCAAACTTGCCCACGCCAAGTACGTGATAGCCCTCAGTGCGCAGCGCTTGGTAAAAGGTCGGTTTGCTCAAAGGATAATCGCAATCATTGCCAGGTGTTTCGCAGCGTGGGTACTGGGTGCCCGCCGCAATGCAAGCGCGCGCGGGCGCACAGAGCGGTGAGGGGGTGCTTGCGCGCAAAAAGGTATTGCCCCGTGCCATCAATGCTGCAAGGTTTGGTAGATGTAATTCTGGTTTTTGCATGCCCCATTTTGCAAATATTTCATCGGCATAGGGCATCCACTCGCGCCGATGTTGGTCAGGGAAAATGAATAGAATATTGGGCTGTGGCATGGCAAAACCTCCTATGCTATGATTAAATTCTAATTAAAGCTAGTATACTGGAAAATCTGCTGAATTGCAATGCAGATAAAATGCGTTCCGTTGAAAATCTTCCGGAACGTTGCGCCTAGTCGAACGGTGAAAAAAGGTGCAGGTCGGAGTTCTGTGGCAGGGCCAGGGGAGACAGGGATTTGGGCGGTGGAATAAGGCTTGAAAAAGCGTTGGGAAAGCCCTGAGTAAGCCTAGAACAAAGCAAAAAATGAAAATGAGGTTGGCAGAAAAGTGAGGTATCACAATGGTTTTTTGAGGTTTTGTAAAAACTATAAAAATAAATACAATTTGTATATCTCTACTTTTGGCGTAGCGGCAAGTTATTTTGTTAGCCGCCAGCCAGTCCTCGCCCAGTCCACGATTAGACCACGATAAAACAGTGAAATAACCGTGACATAAAATAAGTAAAAACAAAGAAAAACGGCAAGTACCTGTAAAAACCATTGGAGAATCAAAGGTTTTCAGTGCTTGCCGTTTTTAGCATAAGGGTAAGGTCAGGGGTAAGCGCAGTAAAACCCCATTTTCAAAAAATAGTGGTCAAATAGTCGTCTGGTGGTCAACAGAATAAAAAGATTAACGGCTAGAATAATCCTTCTAGGCGGTTATTCTATGATTGTAATATCGGTTAGCATACCATCTTTTCGCAAGCGGTATCGATTGGCGTAAATGTTTTCAAACAGGGCTATGCCGTCTACAGAAATTAGTCGTTGAGAAGGGGTGTTGTCGTATACTTTGAATTTAGTTTGTCCGCTTTGGGCATGCAGTTTCATCCAAGAATCAAAATAGATACGAGCCTCGTCTTTTGGCATATGCAAAAGGTTTTTGGCAATTAAAAATAAGGCAAGTGCACTGATGCATTCTATCGAAATGTGTTGTGCGGAAACGCTTACTGCGCAGCGTGCTTTTCTATCATCTGAGCAAAAATAGTATAGGGTGGTATTTTTGCAAAGGTATAAAATTTTGGCAGTTAAGTAGGTTTTAATTTCGCCTAAATTATTATCGCAGCCAACAGCACTATCGCATGCTTGTAGTGCATCAATAAATTTTTCAATGGTACAAGCTGGTGCATTTGTCTCTAGCAACGCTTCAAGCGATTCGTAGTATGAACAATAAAAAGACGCGGAAAAAAGGTCGCAGCTTTCTTTTAAAGCGGATAAATAGTGATGAAATATCTGACAGGTAAAAGCATCTTGCAGCAAAAGCAATAATTTTTCATCTGTATATTGCACGATGGTTTCTTTTTGAATTTCTTGGGTGAGCCATGTAGAGGCGCTTCCATTATGTCGAGCCAACTCAATGCAAATTTGTTCGTGACAAACAAATGAAAAATTAGAGGTTTGCAAAAAATGCTGAATGAGCGAAATATGGTTGCCATTTTTAGTGATATGCAATTTGGAAATAAAGTCAGTGTCAAGCAAAGCCGTATTCATTGTGGGCATTAGACACCTCGTTTATCATTTGCGAGGATGGCAGATAATTCTTGGATACGCGCAAGGTCTTCTTGTGTGCGAGATTCTGGCAAGAAACCTTCTTGAATGTTATGTTTAATGATGGCAGATAAACCAGCACAATCAAATTGGTTAGATGGTGGAGTATTCCAGCGTAGCGCGAGATTGAGTTGATTCATTTGGTTACTAACTTCACTGGTTGGATAAGCTAAAAATTTAATTGCAGCACGTTCGTTCAAATCATTTTCTTCATGAAGTCTAAGCACCATGGCTTTAAAAGGTACTGCGAAAATTTCCATTAACTTTACAATGCTTGCAATATCGATGTGCGTACGGTCAATGTTATGAATTTCCATTTGTTCAGCCAGCGTAATACTGGGCACAAGCAAAAGAGAAGCAAAAGCATTGGCTTCTCGGTCTTCGGGTTGTTCAGCGTTCTCGTCTAAAATGCCACTGGTCAGCAAAGAACCGTGCTCCTGTAAATACATATCGTCTTCAGATAAGTAGCAATGAATATGATATAGCTCATGTGCGGCAGCAAAAATTTGTTTTGCAAGTGGCAACGAAGAATTAATCACTACAAAAATGATGCCTTTGCGTACGCACGTGAACGCACAAAAATCTTCATCCGCAATGGGTAATTTAAAAATTTTCAGCGCGGCATTATTTCTAGCAGCATAATTTTCCATGATGTAAAAAATGTCATCCTGTATAATATTGCTGCCCGTAAAGGAAACGTTGAATGCTTTGGCCTGTACTTTTAGTGCCTGAAAACGATTATTATCTAGTTTGTATAATGTTTTGTTCAATAACTCGGTCATAGCAAGCTACTCCATTCAGACATTTTCTTTGCGTTCTTTTGTGCATTGGAATGAAAGAGGTAAAGGTCAATCAACTCATCAGCAATTTTAATGCCTTCTTTTGCAGAGGGGGTGTTTACTTGCCCCATAAAAACGTGGGTGATATTCTTGTTTAGAGAAGTGGGGGATACCGCAGTTAGCTGCTCCATTGTAGTTCCAAGAAAGCGAGAAATTTGGGTTAGTTCAATGGCGCTGATGCTTCTTGCACCAGTTAGCATTTTGTGAATTGTTTGTTTGGAGATGTCGAGTGCGGTGGCAAGTTCTGTTTTTTTCTTTTGTTGTTTTTTCAGCTCGCACAGAATATTATCAGCAATTACCATGTTCATATCAATCATAAGAACACCTTCCTTTCACCCTTAGTATATGCAAAAATCAATAAAAAGTCAACGTTTTGAATAGCTTTTTGGGTTGAAATGTTTAACTGGTAATCAAATTGAAACCAATACGGGGTGCAACCACAATATATAGTAGTTGCACCCCGTATTTTAATTTGTGGCTAACTTGCTTGCAAGTTGCAGCGTAAAAACAATTACTTGCTATGTTTCTCAATCCATTTTAGCAGATAAGGTCTATCGTTATTGGCAGGTACTTCATACCATTCAGAGCATAAGCGGTAGGTTTCGCCATCTATTGTAAGTAGGTCTTTGTAATACCGCTCTTCTTTTCTAGATGCAGTGGTTTTTAGCAGCACAGGGAACTGCAAATCGAAAAATTGCTTACTATAAATAGGGGTTTGCAAAAATTCAATTTCTTCTTTTGTCGCAGCGCCGTCTTCTAACAATCTGCGCAAAATAACATTTGCAAGCTTGCCAATTTTCAACTCAGCATAGGCATCCATGTTAACATTTTCTATTGCTACTGATGTTGATGCGGTATCGCTTGCAGTAGAAACACGAGGGTTTGCGGTGCGCTTAGATTTGGGCGTGTCAGGTGTCCCAAACATGGTGAACAGCTGATAGCTGCGAATGAATAATTCAGATGTATCGGCAATGCCGTTGCTGACCAATAAAATAGGTTGCAATATAGAGGTATTAAAATCATCGTTGGCAATCAAGCGAACGCGAAACGCCAGCCCAAAGCCCGCAAAAAGTTGATTCACATCGGCAATGCAGGGTAGCAATTCATTAAGCACGGCGTTATTTATTTTGGGCGATGCAAAAATAATGTCAGCATCTTGGGTGTCTAAATATCCGTAAAGGCACATTGCAGTGCGAATGCTTTTGGCGATTACTTTCATAATTGTTTCGTCTTTGCTGCCATAGTTTAGCCCAGCGCCATGAAAGGCAACGTCTACGGCATAAAAAGATTCTGCGTCTTGTTCAAGTGAAATACCAAGCGCATCACATTCGCCCTGTTGCAAAATTTGCGAGAGGGAAGTGTTCTGCTTAAAAATGGTGTAACCGTACTTCTCTAAAAAATGCTGACGGCATAGTTCAAATAATTGCTGCACTTCTTCTGGGTGGTACAATGGCCATTCTGCCGCGACCTTCCAGTTTGTCTGCACAATTTGGCAATCTTTCACATGTCGTAGCCAAGAATAAAATAACGATTCGCCCATTTCAATTTTCATTTGCTGTCTCCTACTTGATTGTGAGTGGGTTGCGGTATTCAAAATTGTAAGATGTAAATAAGTATAGGTAGAAGATGCTGCCTTTTAGGGTGTAGGTTCTTTCCCCAACAACCAATCCAGCACATTCATCTGCTTAATCCCATTATGAGAACTCAGTGGCAGGTAATCCATCGTCAGCAAAATCTTTGGGTTGTGGTCTTTGATGGCAGCCAGTGGCGCAAGCTCTCGCTGCAAGGTGCTTTCGTCTAGCACACTTTGCGATACCTGATAGTACGCC
>JAWXUQ010000067.1:0-14088 GCA_044426225.1 Faecalibacterium sp.
CAAAACTTTGCAGATTGGGGCGCAGATTTAATCATCGGCACCCACCCGCATGTGTTACAAGATTGTGCATGGATCACAGCAGAGGATGGACACCAAGCCTTTGTGGCATATTCCCTCGGTAATTTTGTAAGTGCACAGAGCAAAGCCGATAATTTGGTCGGCGGTATTTTAACGCTTACTTTTCAAAAGACCATTGCATTAGATGGTAGCGTAACGCTAGAAATCATCGAACCGACCATCACCCCAGTTGTTACCCATTACGATATACCTTATGAATATCCCCGCGTGTATTTATGGAGTGAGTACACCGAAGAAATGGTTGCGGCACATGGTGTGCGCAACTATGACAGCCGCTTCACCTATGATTATATTGCACAGGTAATTACCGATAATATCAGTGAAGAATTCTTAGCGTCAAATCACGAATGACACCTCTGTCTTTCAGCCAAGTACGCTTTCTCGATTATAATAAAATAAAAGTGCTATCAAAAAGTTATAGATTTTTCGACGTTTTATATGCGCGCAGAACATTTTCGAATCGCACTGATTAGTATCACAGCGACAAAAGTTCTTGCCATTTTTCCTCCACAACCGGAATACCGTTTTGCATATTATCGTGGCGCGTCTTAAACTCACGTTCACCAGGATAGCGCACCGATTGCCCTTCCACAATAGGAAGAGAGGTATGTAAGTCATCAATAATATTTTTGACGATTTCCTCTGTTAAATTTTCTTGGCTAAATTTAGCAGGGTCAATTGCAATCATGATTTGCGTTACCCCTACCTCTTCCTCAAAGGTACCAATCGTTGCAGTGCTGTTGCCATTAGATAGCACCGCACCCACAATATCTAACATCAGCGAAAGGCCGCTACCTTTCCAAAATCCCATCGGTAAAAGACGAGCGGTTTCTTCAATTTCAGCAGGATCTGTTGTCAAATTACCGGCTCGGTCATAACCACCAATCTGGGGCAATTGTTCCCCTTTCAAGCGATATTCTTCTAACTTGCCATAAGAAAACTGAGACATCGCGGAATCCATCACGACATGTTCGCCATTTTCACGCGGAACAGAAATCACCAGCGGATTGTTGCCAAGTTTTGGGTCTACACCGCCCCATGCAGGCATATTGGGAATGGTATTCGACCAACAAATCCCAATCATCCCTTGGTTGGCAGCTTGCCAACCATAGCTGCCGCCACGCATCCAGTGATTGTTATTACCAAGCGCAACAAGACCAATCCCGAACTCTTTTGCAAGCGCACAGGCGCGATCCATCGCACGTTTTGCATGCAAAGGACCAAAGCCACGATGACCATCCCATTGCTCCATCGCACCAAACGTTTTTTCTATGGTACAGGTAACAGTTGGGTCAATCATGCCGCTATCTAAATAAGCGGCTACTCGTGGAAATCGATTAATCCCATGTGAATAAATTCCATCTAGGCTATTTTGTGCAAAAACAGTTGCAGCTTCTTTCGCAAAATTTTCATCAAAGCCTTTTTTAAGCAACACGCGCTCAAACTGCGCAAACAACTCATTGTACGGAATACGTCTCATTGCGTTACCGTTCTCTTTCTCTTAAATATTAGGCCATCGTGATTTTGTGATAAATCTTCTTACCTTTTTTCAAAATAATACCATCTGCAAGCTGTTCCGCAGTAAAGCTAGTGGTTGCATCCATTACTTTTTCACCATCAACCGAAAGCCCACCTTGAGTAACAACGCGACGTGCTTCGCCATTTGATGCGGTCAACCCTGCTTTTGTCATGATGGTGAGCAAACCGATTTTGCCATCGGTCAAATCATCCGCAGTAAAGGCAGTGCTTGGCATATTTGCTTCATCGGCTACCCCACTAAAAAGTGCACGCGCAGTGGTTTGTGCCTTGCTTGCTTCTTCTTCGCCGTGGATTAAGGTGGTGAGCTCCCATGCTAAAATTTCTTTTGCTTTGTTGAGCTCTTCCCCTTGCCAAGTATCCATTTTATTAATTTCTTCAATTGGTAAGAAGGTCAGCATGCGGATGCATTTGAGAACATCAGCATCCCCAACATTGCGCCAGTACTGATAAAATTCAAAAGGAGAAGTTTTGTTCGGATCTAGCCAGACTGCGCCCGACTGAGTTTTGCCCATCTTTTTCCCTTCGCTATTAAGCAGCAAGGTGATGGTCATCGCACAAGCATTTTTTGCAAGTTTGCGGCGAATAAGCTCTGTGCCGCCAAGCATATTGGACCATTGGTCATCACCACCAAATTGCAAGTTGCAACCGTAGTTCTGGTATAGGTGATAGAAATCATAGCTTTGCATAATCATGTAGTTAAACTCAATGAAAGAAAGCCCTTTTTCCATACGCTGTTTATAGCATTCTGCGCTCAGCATTTTATTAACAGAGAAACAAGCGCCAACCTCGCGTAGTAATTCAATGTAGTTCAGCTTTAATAACCAATCTGCATTATTTACCATCTGCGCTTTGCCTTCGCCAAACTCAATAAAGCGACTCATCTGTTTTCTGAAACAATCGCAGTTATGCTGAATGGTTTCCACCGTCATCATCTGACGCATATCTTGGCGACCAGAAGGGTCACCAACCATTGCCGTGCCACCGCCGATTAATGCGATGGGTTTATTACCCGCCATCTGCAAGCGTTTCATTAAGCAAAGCGCCATAAAATGCCCAACGTGCAAGCTATCTGCCGTGGGGTCGAATCCAATGTAAAAGGTCGCTTTGCCAGTGTTGATTAATTCTTTAATCTCTTCTTCGTCAGTTACCTGCGCGATCAAACCACGCGCAACGAGTTCTTCGTATAATGTCATTCAATTTTCCTCCATGTTATGGGCAAAGGGCATAAAGAAGCCCTCTGCCAAAAATAAATTTGGCAGAGGGCGATAAAATTCGCGGTACCACCTCTGTTTGCAATTCCCTCTCGAAAATCACCTCTTGACGCTGTTTTTAGAAAATAAACAGCGTCCTACGTTTGTAACGCTCGCACGCGGCACAGCCTACTGCATTAAAAAATGGTTCAGCTTACAGCTCCAGGATGTATTCATTTTACACTTTACAACTCTTTTCACCAGCCAGAGTCTCTCTGCGTAAAGAAATTAAAATTACTCGTTCCCATCTTCGCTTTTCAACTATTTTAGTATACGGGGCTTTGATAAAAATGTCAAGAGCTAGTATTAAAACACAACACCACTTTCGTTGCCCGTTTTTTCCCAAGTAAAGTTACTGTTTCAAACCTAGCATTTCACGTGCATTTTCAAGGGATAATGCAGTAACTTGGTCACCCGAAATAATACTTGCCAATGCGTTCACCCGTTCCTCTTGATTTAAGGGACGAATTTCGGTAAAAGTACGCTCGTTTTCAATATTTTTTTGAATGAGCAAATGGCTATCAGCCTCTGCTGCAATTTGCGCAGTGTGTGTGATACATAAAATCTGATGATTTTTTGCACTAGATTTTAAGGTCTTGCCAATCTTGCCCGCAGCTTTTCCCGAAACACCTGTATCAATCTCATCATATATAATCGTTGGAACTTCATCTTTATCTGCCATTGCACTTTTAATCGCAAGTGTAATTCGACTTAACTCACCACCCGAGGCGATTTTTGCCATCGGCTTTGGTTCTTCGCCCGGATTAGAAGAAATATAAAATTCGATACTATCTTGCCCATGACTAGAAAGCGGGCCGCGCACATGCTTTAACGTTAAACAAACACCCGGCATATTCAAAAATGCAAGCGCTCCTGTGATTTTTGTATTCAAATCCGCAAATGCAACCAACCGCGTTTGGGTCAAGGTTTCTGCTTTTTCACGCGCACACTGATATAAGCGCCGCTTTTCGGTCTCTAATTCAGCTGCATGCTGTTCTGAAAACTGAATACGGTTTAGCTCTGCACGTGAGTCTTCGCCAAAAGATAAAATTTGCGCAATAGTGTTGCCGTATTTCCGCTTTAGTTTGTAAATGTAATCCAATCGTTCTTCAATTTCATCTAACTCTGCATCGTTGCTTTCATAGTCATTCATTTGGCTTGCAAGGTCAGCGGCAATCTCTTTCGCTGCATAGTAAAGCTCAGATACTTTGCTTGCGTTCTCTTGCAAACTTTCATCTAACTCCGCTGCAAACTCTAGGGCATTAGAGGCTTCGCCCAGCAAATCACAACCAGATTGCACCTCACCTAAATCAGATAGCACCGCATAGGCATGCATTAATTTTTCGCGAATATCTGCTGCGCTTGCCAGAACTTTCCGACGCGCTTCTAACAATTCTTCTTCCCCATCCTGTAAAGCGGCAGCATCAATTTCATCCACTTGATACTGCAATAAATCTAGTTTGCGTTGTTTTTCGCTTTCATCAGTAATCAAAGAGTCAAGCTCACGTTTCACCTTGATTAAATCGCGGTATAGCGCGTAATAATCGCGATACTCCGCTTGGTTTTGCGCGTAAATATCTAACACACCTTCATGCTTTGCAGGGTTTGTCAGCCCAACAGAATCGTGCTGACCATGTATGGCGACAAGCCCACTGCTGATGTCGCGTAATACCGTAGCTGTCGCTGGCATACCATTGATGCGGCAACTACTTTTTCCATCTTTGTGGATTTCTCGTGTTAATAATAACGCTTCTTCTCGCGCGTAACCCGCCTGCTCTAATTTATCTAGCACCTGCACTGGCAACGCTTCGAACGCAGCACGAATGACTGCTTTTTGCGCGCCAGTACGCACCAAATCACGCGAGGTTCGGTTCCCTAAAATAGCATTAATCGAATCAATTAAAATGGATTTACCTGCACCTGTTTCACCAGTGAGCACATTGAGTCCCATTTCAAATTGCACGTTTGCTTTTTCAATAACCGCTACATTTTCAATTTGTAAACTAGTTAGCATTTTTCCACTCCCTCTTTGTGTTATGCCTGCCCAATGAATGGAATTAGTTCATTACAAATTATCTTTGCATCGCGCTCTGTACGCGCAAGAATAAAAAAGGTATCATCTCCTGAAAGTGTACCAACCACATTGTTCCAACCAAGGGAATCAAAAACGCCACAAGCTGCATTTGCCATACCAGTATAACATTTTACTACAACGGTATGCCCCGCATAATCGACTTTGATAACAGATTCTCGAAAAATCGTTTGAAATCGCCCCGTATTATGCGCATTCTTCATCTGCTCTGGACGGGCGGAAATATAGCGATATCCTTGTTCGGTCGAAGCCTTTACCAACGAAAGCTCGCGGATATCACGTGAAACGGTTGCTTGTGTCACCGCAAAACCTTTTTGTTTTAAATGTTCAAGCAATTCTTCTTGTCGATTAATGGAACGCTCTTCAATCAACTGCAAAATCGCTTGTAAACGTGCCTTTTTATTTTTGGTTTCTGACTGCGGTAAATTCGCCATATTCGCCCCTCCTTGTCTATCATCTAATCTTTATTTTTTAATTTGCGATCAATCGCCTCAAATTGTGCCGCGCTGCTAAAGCTAACTAGCTGCACTGCGTTATCTGAGAGAGTAATCTCTACTGCTTCCCTTTCTTGCAGCATCACCTCAGTTTGTCCATCACAGCTTAAAAAGACAGCCCCGCGGGAAGCGTTACCGAGAACAACACGTAGCACGCGCTTGGGCGCAAAGACCATGGATGGTGCACGCAACTTATGCGGGCAAATTGCAGTAAGAACAATCCCCATTGTTTGTGCGTCAACAATGGGTCCTCCCGCTGCTAACGAATATGCCGTTGAACCAGTAGGGGTCGCGATGATCACCCCATCTCCGCGATAACTTTCCACCAGAATATCATCGCAATAAATGCTTAAATCGATTGACTGTTGTGTGGTACCTTTTGAAATCACCACATCATTCAACGCAAATCTTTCCTCTGCGCGTGCAGTTTTTACAATTGAATTTCCAGCCTCTTGAATGCAAGCACTCAACAAATGGCGTTTATCTAGGATATATTCATTGCACACAAGTTTTTGAAATTTTTCTTGCATTTCATCTTCTTCGCAGGTTGCCAAAAAACCACAGCGCCCAAGATTTACCCCTAAAATTGGTTTTTGATAGGCAAGAGACTGTATCGCCTCATGTAAGATAGTACCATCTCCACCAATGGTTAATATCACATCAGCTTGCTCGTAGCATTCTTTTGCCAAAGAAAGGGTGTATGCAGCAGAAACATCCGAAGGCAAAAACGGGGTCATTTCTTCACTAAATAAAAGATTGGCACCAAGTTCCGCTAAAATTTTTGCTGCACGCAAAGTAAAACAAGCATTTTCATCCTTGCTCAAATTCGGCACCATATAGATATTCATGAACCCATCCTCCTTTCGTTTCGCTGCTTATTTTATCGATAGCGCTCTGGTCGCCGCAAGATGTAACATCGCCGCCATGTCTTTCCTTATTTATCCAAGGTTGTATGGGAAGCTGCAACAATTTCAGCAACTGCTTTCTCTGATAATGGCACTGGCTGTTCTGATTTTTCAACAAACATCAAATACTCAATGTTCCCTTCGGGCCCTTTTACCGGGCTGAATTCAAGGCCTTTCACGGTAAAGCCGTTATTCACCGCAAAGCCAATCACCTTTAAAATAACTTCACGGTGTGTCGCAGGGTCGCGCACGACACCATTTTTACCAACTTTTTCTCGCCCGGCTTCAAACTGGGGTTTTACAAGGCAAACACCGGTTGCATCTGGGGTAGTAATCGCCTGCGCAACTGGAAAAATATGAAATAGCGAAATAAAGGAAACATCCACACTAAAAAACGCAATTGGTTCTGCAATTTGTTCGAGTGTAACAGAACGTATATTTGTGCGTTCCATATTAATGACACGGTCATCCGTGCGTAAACTCCAAGCAAGCTGCCCATACCCTACATCAACCGCATATACTTTGCTTGCACCATTTTGCAACATACAATCAGTAAAACCACCAGTAGATGCGCCGATATCCATACAGACTTTATCGCGCGGAGTGAGCGGAAATGTTTTCATTGCTTTTTCTAGCTTCAAACCGCCACGGCTGACATAGGCAATATCCTTACCACGCACTTCTACCTTAGCATCAGTCGCAATCATTTCACCTGCTTTGTCTATTTTTTGTTCGTTGACAAAAACAACACCCGCCATAATCATCGCTTTCGCGCGTTCTCTGCTTTGAATTAAACCGTTTTGTACAAGATATTGGTCTAACCTAATTTTCAAAATGCATCTCCTTTGCCTTTGCCACTAATCCAGTGGCATCTAAACCAATTCTAGCTTTAATTTCTGCAACCTGCGCATGCGGTAGATTGTAAGTTTCAATCGCGGCTAGTTTAAATGTCCCTTTCCAACCTTTTTGCGATAATGCAAAGAGGAGTTCCTCGCCAATACCACCGCTTGCAATACATTCCTCAGCAAACAAGATACAAGGATACGCCACCAAGACCTCTAGCAGTTCGTCTGGAATCGGATTAATTTGTAATAATTTATAGCAATCTGTCTGAATGCCTTGTAAGGCAAGATTTTTCGCAGCATTGATTGCATCCTCAGTTTCGCTGCCATAACTCACAATGGTGAGGCTTGGTGCAGTTGTCTTTAAAATACAATCGAACGTGGCTCCTGTACACGGCAATGCTCGCAAAGTCGCACACTCACCACCACGCGGATAGCGTAATGCTACCGCCCCTTGTGGGTGCGCAAGTAAGTCTTGCAACCAATACAATAACTCTGCATAGTTACTTGGGGAAATTGTTCTTATGCCGGCACTGCGCAGATATGCAGGGTCATAAATGCCTTGATGCGTTTCGCCATCTCCAGGCACAATGCCCGCACGATCAATTGCGAAAATGACAGGCAAGTTCATCAACTTTACATCGTGTAACATCTGGTCATAGCCGCGCTGTAAAAAGGTAGAGTAAATACCGACAACAGGCAGCATTCCTTGGCTTGCAAGACCTGCTGCAAAAGTGACTGCATGCTGTTCTGCCATCCCAACATCGAAAAATCGATTTGGATGTTGATGATAGAAAAACTGCAATCCAGTGCCATATTTCATCGCAGCTGTGATTGCACAAACTTTTTCATTGTTATTGCCAATCAAATCAAGCGCTTTGCCAAATGCAGTAGAAAAGGATTCTTTCTGCGCCACATCTGGGTCAACAATTGCCGTAGGATTAAAGGTAGAAACCCCATGGAACTCACCAGGATTTTCTTCTGCAGGCTGATAGCCTTTTCCTTTTTTTGTTACAAGATGAATAAACAGAGGCTCGCTTTGCTGCTGCAAATTTGCAAATAGTTGTGCCAACTGCACTACATCATGCCCATCGAAAGGACCAACATGATGCAAGCCTAAATTTTCAAACCATGTCGATTGAAACAGTGCCTGGCGCAAGCGCGTCTTGGTAAACTGCAATCCTGTTTTGATTGGTGCGCCAACCACAGGAATATGATCTAATGCAACCGCGGTTCTTTCTTTTAGCTGAAAATAGCGTGGTGCAGTGCGCAAGCGTGTTAAATAATGCGCCATCGCTCCCACATTTTTGGAAATAGACATAGTGTTATCATTTAAAATGATAACCAGGTTGTCTAGTTGATCCACGTTATTTAGTCCTTCGTATACCATGCCACCAGTAAACGCGCCATCCCCAATAATTGCAATGACCTTTCCTTGCTCATTCTTTAACTTTTTGGCACGTGCCATACCAATCGCCGCTGAAATTGAGGTGTTTCCATGCCCTGCCACAAAAGCATCGTGTGGACTTTCTAGCGGTTTCGGAAAGCCTGAAATGCCATCTAACGCACGTAGGGTACCAAAAGCATCACGGCGGCCCGTTAAAATTTTATGAGTGTAACACTGATGTCCAACATCAAAAATAAATTTATCATTCGGTGAAGAAAGTGCATAATGTAGCGCAACTGTTAATTCCACCACGCCAAGGTTTGAGGACAAATGTCCGCCCGTTTTCGAAACACTTTCCACCAAAAACGCACGAATTTCCGCACACAGTGTAGGTAACTGCGCACGGTCAATTTTTTTCAAATCGCTAGGCTGTATTATCGTATCTAGCAAGGGTGTATTCATAGATAAAACTTCCTTTGTTCTGTGATCAAGTAACATTGCTTACAGCAATGGGAAAAACGCACCAACTAAAATACCTAAAATGGCACCGCCCAATACTTCAATCGGGGTGTGACCCACCATTTCTTTGAGCTTTTTATCTGTCACGAATGGTGGTGCATTGTGTATTTCTTGATCAATCCAGTTATTAATCATCTTGTTGAGTAGCTTTGCTTGCTCCCCTGTTTCACGGCGCACCCCCATGGCATCGCGCATGGTAACTGTCGCAAAAACCAAAGCAAGGGCAAACACACCCGATTGTGTACCGCAATAGCGTCCTACTGCAACGAGTGTTGCACATACGGTTGCTGTATGGGAACTAGGCATACCGCCATCACCAAACATGCGCTCTGTACTAAACTTACCCATTAGCCCAAAATTAATCAGACTTTTTAAAATTTGCGCACTCATTGTCGCACAGGCGGAACATGTTATCACAGGATTCCAAGTTATAATTGTTTTCAGCAATTCCATACGTTACCTCTTTTTCCGTTTTCATTTACTTTTAAAATCCACCGCGCTATTCATCAACTACGCCGCACGAGCAATTGCTCTGCCAGTGCTGTCAAAAATGCCGCATGTTCTCCAAACGTCGCTTGCATTTGATTGCAATTTTCTGTGTTAATTTTATCAGCCAATGCCATTGCACCATCTACACCATACAATGTCACAAATGTAGTTTTGCCATTTTCTTTATCGCTACCAATTGGTTTACCCAGTTCTTCCGCTGTACTAGTTTCATCTAGCACATCATCTACAATCTGAAATACAAGTCCAAGCGCAGATGCATATTGTGCAAGCAACTCAGATGTTTTGCTATCTGCACCACCTGCAACCGCACCAAGTTGTACCGCTGCATTAATAAGTGCCCCTGTTTTGTTCTGGTGTATTTGTCGTAATTGAGCTTCATCTGCTTGTACAGTTTCATAAAACAAATCGAGCTCTTGCCCATAAATCATCCCGCCAATTCCTGCACCACGCGCAAGGGCACGTGTTGCATTTGCGCGAATGATGTCAGTTGTATCGATATTCGCAATTACTTCAAACGATTCTGTTAATAACAAATCACCTGCAAGCAATGCCGTCGCTTCGTCAAATGCCTTGTGGCAAGAGGGTTTGCCACGGCGCATGTCATCGTTATCCATGCAAGGCAAGTCATCATGAATAAGCGAATAGCAATGTAGCATCTCCACCGCACCAGCCAACTGTGCCGCCGCAGAACAATCTCCGTTTAACATATCACAAACAGCCAACACAAGTACCGCACGCACTCTCTTGCCACCGCTGCGTAGACTGTACTTCGCCGCCCGCGCAGTAGCGGACGTATCTGGCAAATACTGTTCACAGATATTATCCAATGTGTTTTCACATTGATCGAGATAATTTTTATAGACTGCTTGATAGTTCATCATAAAATATCATCCTCTTGCGTTAAAGAATATGGATTTTCTTTTTGAAATTTTGCATCAATTTCTTCAATCTGCAAAGTCGCTTGCTGCAAAGTAGTGTTACAATAAGAAAGCAAACTTGCAGCCTCTGCATAAAGCGTTACCGCCTGTGCAATTGGTGTTGTTTCATCCGCAATGGTTGCCAAGATTTCCTCTAAACGGCAAATGCCTTCTTCAAAACTTTTCGGTTTTTTCATCATGGTTCTCCTTTGTGCTTTGCACAATGCATTCTGCCGTTTTATGCTGACCGACCAATTGAATTGTTTGCCCTGCGGCTAGCTGATCAACCGTCGCTACCTGATTATTTTCAATTTTTACCAAGGCATACCCACGCGCTAGCGTATTGTATGGACTGAAAGACGCAGCCAGTGCTGCTGCATGCTGTAACGCGTTTGTTTTATCATCCTTTAATCGATGTACTTTCGCAAAGATATTTTCTTGTAGCAGCGCAACAGTATCCGTTGCTACCGCCACCTTTGCCGCCGCACTGCCATCGTGATATTGCGCTGACTGCTGCATTAAATTATTATAACATAAATTGCATTTCATTTGCATAAAATTTTGAATATTATTCTGTAAATTGTATATTTTCTGGTAAACTTCTGTAATATCTGGAACCGCTAGCTCCGCCGCTGCGGAAGGTGTCGGCGCACGAAGGTCACTCACGAAATCTAAAATAGTAAAATCTATTTCATGCCCAATCGCTGAAATTAATGGTGTATTGCAATTCGCAGCAGCGCGTGCAATGATTTCTGCATTAAAGACCCATAAATCTTCTTTGCTCCCGCCGCCACGCGCCACAATAATGGTATCAACCCCTGCACTTTGGTCAAGCATTGTAATCGCATTTGCAATTTGTGATGCCGCTTCAAAACCTTGCACACTTACTGGACAAAGTATTAGCTTCACCATTGGCCATCGCCGTGCCGTAACGTTTAAAATATCTTGCAAAGCTGCACCCGTTTTGCTTGTCACAAGCCCAATCGAACTTGGTTGATACGGAATTTCCTTTTTACGCGCCCGATCAAATAAGCCTTCAGCCTCTAGCTTTGCTTTCAATTGGTCAAATGCAAGCTGTGCTGCACCGACCCCCGCGGGGAAAATATCTGTGACATAAATTTGAAATGCACCATCCCGCTCATACAAAGTCACACGGCAACGCACTACGACTTTCATCCCTTCTTCGGGTAAAAAGCCTAGTTTTTGCGCATCGCTTTTAAACATGACCGCTTTCACACTCGCATTGGCATCTCGCAAAGAAAAATAGCAATGTCCACTGCGTGCATTCTTGACAAAATTTGCGATTTCGCCCTGTAAGGCAAGATCGAACAATACATCATTGGCATCTAAAATGCGTTTGACATATCGGTTTAATGCTGAAACTGTTAAAACATCAGGCATCTTCACTCTCCTGCGCCGCTATTATCGCAACACCCATCGCATTATCACTTGCGTATTCACCTGGAACAAAATACACATTTGTCAGTTTATTTTGCACATATTGTTGGATGATTTCACTGCTCATCACACCGCCCGCACAGACGACCGGAAGACCTTGCAAGTGATTTCGCTTTACACGTGCATTCTTGGTCATTTTAACAATCACTTCGCCGATGCAAAGCAAGCAATACTTGCAAACATACGCGGGCGATTTCCCCGCTGAAAGCAATTGGTTGCACTGGTTTTCCAGACCAGAAAGGCTGCAGTTCAACTCTTTTACACTCGCCTTAGGGGTAATTTCTTCTGCGCACTGCGCGGCAAGACGTGAAACCTCAACCCCTGCGGGGAATGCAAAGCCTAGCTTCACCCCAACACGGTCAACTGCTTGCCCCGCATATAAATCACTGCTCGTACCAAGCAACGAAATATCTGCAAGATTATTTTGGCAATACAACAAATCCGTTGTGCCACCCGAAATGTGGAAAAGCAATACTGGCTGATCAAAAAACGCAGGATGCTTCGTCGCAAAGATTGCTGCTGCCGCGTGCCCTTGCTGATGCGTTGTTTGCACAAGCGGTATATTTTTAGCAGCTGCAAAGGCGGTTGCCATACTCACCCCTGCCAAAAAACACGGCATATAGCTTCCTTCTATGGGGCGCGGCTTCGCCGAAACCCCAACAGCGCCAATTTTCGTTAAATCAAACGCGTCACCAATCTCCGCTAGTAATTCTGGCAAAGCGAGCGTATGGTGAAACAGTGCATCACTTTGGCGCAACCCTAATTGCCCTGTTTTCACTGGCAAAAAGCGTTTTTTCGCAAGAACAACCTCTCCGATGCTGTCATAAACAGCCAGAGAGGTTGCGTAATTGCTGGTGTCAATCCCAAGTGTAAACATAACTTAACTATTCTCTTGGGGCTTTTCGCTTTCTTGCAAGTTTAAATCACGTGCAACACTGCCAAGCAACCCATTTACAAATTGATAATCGTCTCCAGCGCCATATTTTTTAACAAGCTCAACTGCTTCATTGATTGCAACACTTGGTTTGTTTTCGCCCGTGTATAGCATCTCTGCTATGGCAAGGCGCAAAGCCGTCACCGAAACGCGCGGCAAGCGTGCTAGCGTCCAACCACGCAAACGCGCTGTAATTAAATCGTTCACTTCCGCTTCATGTGCATTGTACGCATGAAGCAAACGTTTTCCAAATTCGTCTACAACCTGTTCGCTATCTTCCTCATTTGCAAGCAAAGAAGCCTCTAGGTTCGTATCATAATGAAAGGTGGTCGAAAATGCAAATAAAAATGCGTTTTCTCGTGCTTGTCTACGGGGTAATGTTTTTTCCATAAGTTCCTCATACTATACTGCCACTCATTACAAGTGCAACGAACAATATAGCTTATCTTTTTTATTCCTGTGCTAAATCTTCTTCTACTTTATTTGCAAGCCCGGTAATCACTACATTTACGCGACTTACTGCGATATTCGTCATGTTTTGTACCGAAGCCTTCACATTTTCTTGTACCTTTTCCGCAACAACAGGAATGCGTGCGCCAAACGCAACAACAAGTTGCAAGGTGATTTCAGCAATTCCGTCTTTCATTTCTACTGCAGCAGGAGTTTGTAGGCTTACGCGCTCTAAAATATCGCTCACCTTTTTGTTTTGCATGCCAAATGATACCGCCGCAACGCCATCAATTTCAAGTGCAGCACATTTTGCAATTTTTGCAATAACATCAGTTGAAATTTGCAAGCTACCGCCAATTAAGTTGGTGTTTTCAATATCCATGTTACGATCCTCCTGAAAGTTCGTCAATGCATTATGTGTGTAAATTCATCAAATGAAATACTTATTATATAGTATACCATCTTTTGCAATATTTCACAACACTTTCTATTTATTTTACCCGCACTTTTCCCTGCGTTGCATTTTTATGAAAGCAATCACATGCGCGCTGATTTAGCAAAATGGTGTTTGCTCTGTGGTAAAAAGAGCCGTACGCAAAATTTGCGCATAACAAGCCGGAATACCTGCGGTATCCTCTAAGAAATCAGCAAGCAAGGAAGGGTTTAAGTTTAGCTGTCCGCCCGCTGGCAAACGCCCCTGATATTCCACCATA
>JAWXUQ010000011.1:0-53881 GCA_044426225.1 Faecalibacterium sp.
TCTGTCAGCTCCTTTCTGGTCAGACAGCTATGAGTATAGTTTACACGTTTGTAAAACTAAATGCACGATTGAAAAAGTAAAAGTAAGCCATTTCTTGCGTTTAATTTTTCAATTAATAACGAAAACGAAAAACAAAAAGTCCCTGTTATAGTACAAACACTCCTGTATACTTATCACAACGAAGCAAGATAAGTGGACAGGAGTGTTTGTTATGTTACAGTATGAAATGAGAAATGTTGGCAGCCACATTGAAGTATATGCGCCAGAGGGCGGATTTGTTTTTTCGGCAGATACCCTGCGCGAAGCGATGCAAGAATTAGGGCTATCCGCCTAATGCAATGTGCCAGCAAAAGAACGTTATCGTTCGCTGCCTAAGCGAATGTTGCGTTGTTCTTGTTTAGCCAGATAAATATAATACCATACGCAAGCGACAATTTGCACTAAGGTGGAGGAAGGGGTCGCAAGCCCAATTAAGAATAGGCTTGTGTTCTCTAGGGTGCTAAAGAAATAGGCGAGCGGAATGCGAATGAGGAATGCCCCAGAAATCCCCTGCAACATGACGAAGGTTGTCTTGCCAAGACCGCTGAAGTAGCCAGTGAAAGAGAACATAAAGGCGACAAAAATGCAATCCACCGCATAGGATTTTAAGTAAGAGAGCGCTGCGATGGTAAGCTCTGCATCGCTTGTGAAAATACGAGTGAAAATAATACCGTGCGCCCAAGAGATATACGCGAATACAACACCAAACGCAACCGAAAGGGAAATGCTATAAAAGAGTGCTTTTTTGCCGCGTTCGGGTTTGCCCGCACCCAAGTTTTGCGCCACGAACGCAGCAAGTGCCTGTGCAAATGCTTGCGGGATGACCATGATTAAAGCCGATATTTTGCTGACGACCCCGACTGCGGCCGAGGCAATCACCCCAATGCCATTGAAAATCGCGGTGATCACAAGGAAAGAGGCGCTGACGAGCGCACTTTGTACTGCGATGGGAATGCCGAGGATGAAGATTTCTTTGATATAGCCAAAATCAAAGCAGATATCTTGCTTAGAAAGGGTGAACGGTAATGCTTGCTTGCGCAGGCGCAGCACCGAAATCAATACGCTAGCGCCCTGTGCCACCACTGTCGCAATGGCAGCGCCCGAAGCACCAAGCCCAAACCCTGCCACAAAGACAAGGTCAAGCGCGATGTTAATCACGCAAGCGATAAAGACGGCAATCAGTGGAGTTTTAGAGTCCCCTAAGCCTCTGAAAATGCTGCCGATTAGATTATATAACACGATAAAGACTGCGCCTGCCCCAGTAATATATAGATAGCTGCACGTTTGCGCCCAAGACTCCACTGGGGTTTGCATGATATTGATAATGCCGTGGTTGCAAATCACGAGGAATGCTGCGCCAAGCAACCCCGCTGCACTAAATGCGGCAATGCTGACACCGACTGTGCGGGAGGCTTTTTCTTTTTGCCCCGCGCCGATATAGCGCCCAAGCAGCACGGTTGTACCCATAGAAAGCCCGGTGAAAAAGTTGGTGACGGATTGCATTAGTTGGCTGCCGATGGTAACCCCCGAAAGGTCATTGACGCTTGAAAATTGCCCGACAATCAGCAAATCTGCCGTGCCATAGGTGGTCTGTAATAAAATAGATAGTAAAATGGGAAAAGCGAAGGCAACAAGGCTCGATATAACATTGCCTTGTACTAAGGTTTTTGTTTGCGACATATCAGTTTACTCCCTTGGTGGTATCGGTCATAACGTGGTTTAGTATATCATATCTTGTCAAAAAACAATAGAGCAATCGTTAAAAAGGTGCTGTTGCACCTCTCTCATATAAAAAAATTGCACAAACTTCAGAACTTTTCAAGCCTACCTAACGTACCAAAAGCCGTTGGTGCTCTCTTTGCTCGTCTGATTTTGTGCAACTTTTTATTTGTGAAGCTATCGCGGACAGCTTCTTTTGCTTTATAAAAAGGGAATTACTCTTGGCTTTCGTGGGTCAGCAAACTTGCTGCAATAAAGCCTTTGAAGAGAGGGTGTGCGCGGTTGGGGCGGCTCTTGAATTCTGGGTGGAACTGTGCGCCAACATGGAAGGAACGACCAGGTAATTCAATGGTTTCTACCAGTTTTCCGTCGGGGCTTGTACCCGAAACAATCAGCCCAGCTTCCTGTGCTGCTACGCGGAAGGTATTATTGAATTCATAGCGATGGCGGTGACGTTCCCAGATTTCAGTTTTGCCATAACATTCTTCCATCTTGGTGCCAGGGGTGATGGTGCAAGGGTATTTGCCAAGGCGCATGGTACCGCCTTTTGGAATTTCACCCTCTTGGTCAGCCATCAAGGCAATCATGTTATGTGCGCCTTCAGGGGTGAATTCGCTCGAGTTTGCATCGGCAAAGCCAAGCACACCGCGCCCAAATTCAATCGCCATGATTTGCATGCCAAGGCAGATGCCGAAGTATGGAATGTTGTTTTCACGCGCATACTGTGCGGATTGTACCATGCCTTCAATGCCGCGGTCGCCAAAGCCGCCAGGTACGATAATGCCATCTACCCCTTGGAAGGCTTCTGCGCAAAGGTCTTGGTTATCCAGATGTTCGCTGTCTACCCAGCGGATATCTACGTTAGAGCCGTTTTCAAAGCCTGCGTGGTATAGGCTTTCCATGACGGAAAGGTACGCATCATGCAGTTTGACATATTTGCCCACCAGTGCGATGGTGCAGGTTTTGGTGCGGGTGGCAATGCGGGAAAGCATTGCGTTCCACTCAGTCAAATCAATGTCGGGGGAGTCGATTTTTAGTTGACGGCATACCACTTTATCTAGCCCATTGGTGTGCAGCATAAGAGGGCACTGGTAAAGGCTAGGCATGGTGAGGTTTTCAATGACGCAATCTGGTTGCACATTGCAGAAGGTGCTGATTTTGCGGCGGATGTCGCTACCGACATTGCCATCTGCACGCAGGATGATGACGTTGGGGCTGATGCCCATGCCCTGCAATTCTTTGACAGAGTGCTGTGCAGGTTTCGATTTGTATTCATCAGAGCCCGAAATGTAAGGTACCAGTACCACGTGGATAAAGCAGCAGTTTTCAGGGCCCTGCTCAATGCTTACCTGGCGCAATGCCTCTAGGAAGGGCTGGCTTTCAATGTCACCTGTGGTGCCGCCTACTTCTGCGATGACAACATCTGCTTCAGTGCTAGAAGCGAGATTGTAGATATAGCTCTTGATTTCGTTGGTGATGTGAGGGATAATCTGCACCGTCTGCCCAAGGTAATCGCCTGCACGCTCTTTGTTCAGCACGTTCCAGTAGGTTTTACCAGTGGTGAGGTTCGAGTATTTGTTGAGGTTTTCATCGATGAAACGCTCGTAATGACCAAGGTCAAGGTCGGTTTCGGTGCCATCATCGGTTACGAAGACTTCGCCATGTTGTAAAGGGCTCATGGTGCCAGGGTCTACGTTTACGTAAGGGTCAAGTTTCTGGCTTGCTACCTTTAGCCCACGGCATTTTAACAACCGCCCAAGAGATGCAGCTGTAATGCCTTTGCCAAGGCCAGATACCACACCGCCCGTGACGAAAATAAACTTCGTTGCCATTTTTGAAATCCTCCTAAAAATACAATCAAAAATGCCACACACTCTGCGCCTCATCCAGAGGCTGAAGTGTATGGCATGCAATTAATGAAACAAATCACTTCAATATTATATTATACCATTCTTATTCAAAAAATCAATAAAAAGGCAGTGTAAAGTTTATTTGTTTTGAAAATATAATTTGCTTGCGTGTGGGGGAGCACTCGAATGTGCCCTTACACGCTTAATCGGTCTAGTGATGCTAAGATGTCCTGTGCAACTTCTTTGCGGTCTTTGCGGGTGTCCATCGCTGTTTTTTCAATATAGCGGTGTGCCTCTGCTTCGCTCATCTGTTTTTCGGTAATCAGCGCCAGTTTTGCGCGGCTCACCAAACGGACTTGATTTATTTTTTCTTGTAACCGGTCATTTTCTTGCCGCAAGCGGCGCAAGCGTGCGTTGCCTGCGGCTGCCATGTGGATAATCTGTGCAAAAAAGGTGATGCTAAAGGGCTTGGATAGCACAAACACTCCTTGTTCGCTCACACGGCTTTCTAGCTGTTCTGCTTCGGCCGCTTTTACCATCAGCACTACACCTGCATCCGTGGTTTCAACGGCATCAATACAAAATTCATGCCCAAACTCATCAGGGAGGGGCGCGTTTACCACAATCAAAGAAAAATCAGAGTCCGCCATTCTGCGTCGTGCTTCCGCTGCGCTAGGTACAATCACAAGACGATGAAAGCCAAGGTCTGTTAGGTGCGTTGTCAAGTATTCGTTGGCACGGGCACCTGCGCTTACGATGAGTACTCTACCCATAAAACGGCGTTCCTCCTTTCCGTCATAATGTTTGCATACTTATTATTATAGGGTCAAATGCGAAAACATGCAAGCAATTAAATGGTTAGGAAGTATTTTTTGCGTTCGTATTCTGCGGGGTCATCCTGCTTTTTTAGGGCAGCACAGCGGCGCAATTGGTTGTTGCCAAACTTTTGTGCAAGACCTTCGGGCAGGGTGGTCAAGACAAATTCACTCGACATGGTGTAAGAAACTGCGTCCTCTAGGCTCAGTGGCAATAAGGGCAAACCTTCGGCATGCTCTGGGTCAAATAAATTTTCATTGACAGGCGATTGCAGGGTCATTTTATTGGTAATGCCGTCTAAGCCAGCTGCAAGCACAAGCCCAAAGGCAAGATAAGGATTGCAAGCAGGGTCGGGGCTACGCAGTTCCATTCGGTGGCTTGCACCTTTTGCGGAGGGAATGCGCACCAGTTGGCTGCGGTTTTGGCGGCTCCAACTCACCGCGCAAGGTGCTTCGTGGCTGCCAAAACGGGCATAGCTGCCAGGCAGCGGATTGGTAAAGGCAGTGATGCTCTGGATGTGTTTGAGCACACCCGCTATAAAGTTGCCCGCAATGCCATCGGGGTCAATATCGCCTTCAAAGAGGTTTTTGCCATCTTGCAATAGCGAAATATTAATGTGCAAACCGCTGCCCGCTTGGTCAGCAAGTGGTTTGGGCAAAAAGCTAGGGTGCAACCCATGGCGCGCACAGACTGCACGGACAATTTGCTTGAATAGCATGACGTTATCGGCGGTTTTCAGTGGGGTTGCATGGTGGAAATCAATCTCGTTTTGCCCATTGCCGCTTTCGTGATGGCTGCGATAGGGCGCAAGACCCATCTGCTCCATCATCAGGCAGATTTCACGGCGCACATTTTCCCCTGCATCAAGTGGTGCAACATCGAAATATCCACCTTGGTCAATGGGGATACGGGTCGGCTTGCCTTGTTCATCTTTTTCAAAGAGGTAAAATTCGCACTCTGCGCCCACGTTACAGGTTAACCCGAGGTCTTTGTAGCGTTTTGCGATATCACGTAAAAAGGCGCGACAATTGCCCGAAAATGGGCTGCCATCTGGGCGGCAAACATCGCAGAATACCTGCATCACTCGCCCTTCAGTGGGGCGCCATGGCAAGATACAGATGGTAGAAAGGTCTGGTTTTAGAACCAAATCGCTTTCTTCAATGTTCATAAACCCTGCTACGGCGCTGCCGTCAAAGCAAACACCTTCTTCTAATGCAGTGGCAATGTCGCTTGCAAGCACGGCGATGTTTTTTTGTACGCCAAAGATATCGCAAAAGGCAAAGCGCACAAATTTGACGTTGTTATCTTCTACGAAATCAAGGATATCTTGGGTGGTTTGGTAGCTCATAAGGAACCTCCGAAAAAATATTTTCACAATGAATGGGGCAGGCGCAAATCGAATTGTGTGCAAAAACAGAAAATAAAAACCATGCGAAAATGCGCTTGTTTTTTGCGTTCTGTGCGCGATATGCGGTCAAAAAGGAAAAGGTCAATAAAATGCCTAAAGGCTTGCCCCTCGGAATGAGAAGCAAGTCTTTAGGCGCGTGTAAGAAATAGGAAAAGAGAATGGTTTGTTAAGTGGCAGCAAGTAATTTATGCCGCCGACCACAGCACTTTACAGGTATCTCTTTTGTAATGCATTGCAAGTAATTGCTGCAATGTATCAACAAAATTATACGTAGAATAGCATTTTGCTGTAGCTTGGTAGTGGCCAGTAATCTTCGCCACATAGAACTTCTGCTGCGTCAGCAGCTGCACGAAGGGCATCCATTGCGGGCATAACGTCCGAGTGGAAGTAGCATGCTTTCTCGCTTTCGCATTCCATTGCAACTGCGGTATCAATCACAGCTTGTAGTGCGTCAATGCCATCGCTCATTGCGTCAGCTTGTGCAGAAAGTGCTTCAAGTAGTTTGGTTTCTGCTTTTACGCTGATTGCTTCAGAAACTGCAAGTTTGCTTGCAGCAGCAGTTGCAACGTCGCTCATGTAAGCAGTAACAGCAGGAGCAAGCTGTTTGCGTGCCATTTCTAGCATGGTAAGTGCTTCAATGTTGATGATTTTGCTGTAATGCTCCATCTCAACTTCATAGCGGCTTTCCATTTCGGTTTTGCTCAATACGCTGAATTCTTCCATCAGTGCAATGTTCTTTTCTGCAACGATAGCAGGTAGAGCAGCAGTGGTGTGTTTGTTGTTGGGTAAGCCGCGTTTGGTTGCTTCGATTTCCCATTCGTCAGAGTAGCCGTTGCCGTTAAAGATAACACGGCGATGGTCTTTGATGGTGCGGCGAACAAGTGCGATAACAGCTGCTTCAAAATCAGCAGCGACTTCTAGTTCATCTGCATAGCCTTTGAGCGATTTTGCAACAGCAGTGTTTAGGATGATGTTTGCATCGCTTAGGTTTTCAGCAGAGCCAGGCATACGGAACTCAAACTTATTGCCGGTGAAAGCAAAAGGAGAGGTACGGTTACGGTCGGTGGTGTCCTTGCTGAATTTAGGAAGGACGTCAACACCAAGGTCCATTTTCATTTTAACTGGGCCAGCATAAGGGGAATCAGATGCGATTGCATCGATTACAGCTTCTAGCTCTTCGCCTACGAAAATCGAGATGATGGCAGGAGGTGCTTCGTTTGCGCCTAGGCGATGGTCATTGCCTGGGGTAGCAACCGAGGTGCGAAGCAGGTCAGCGTATACGTCAACTGCTTTGATGATAGCAGCAAGGAATACGAGGAACTGAAGGTTTTCCATTGGGGTGCTGCCTGGTTCCAGTAGGTTTTCTTTATCTGTGCCCATCGAGAAGTTGTTGTGTTTGCCGCTGCCGTTTACGCCTTCAAAGGGTTTTTCATGCTGTAAGCATACAAGACCGTGGTTGCCAGCAATGCGTTTCATCATTTCCATGGTGAGTAGGTTGTGGTCGATTGCTGCATTGGTGGTATCATAAATAGGTGCAAGCTCGTGCTGGCAAGGTGCAACTTCGTTATGTTTGGTTTTTGCAGGAATGCCAAGTTTCCAAAGCTCTTCGTCAAGCTCTTTCATGTATTCCGAAACTTCACTACGGATAGCGCCGAAGTAATGTTCTTCAAGCTCCTGGCCTTTTGCAGAAGGTGCGCCAAATAGGGTGCGACCAGTTAAAATTAAGTCCTGGCGTGCTTCGTAATCTTCTTTTTTCACAAGGAAGTATTCCTGTTCGGGACCAACGGTGGTCGAAACATAGGTTACATCTTTGCCAAATAGTTTTAAGATACGAGTTGCCTGCTCAGAAAGTGCGCTCATGGAGCGGAGCAATGGGGTCTTTTTATCAAGTGCTTCGCCAGTATAGCTGCAGAATGCAGTAGGAATGCAAAGTACATCGTCTTTTACGAATGCGTAGCTCGTTGGATCCCATGCGGTGTAGCCACGTGCTTCACAAGTTGCACGCAAGCCACCAGAAGGGAAGCTAGATGCATCGGGCTCGCCTTTGATCAGCTCTTTGCCCGAGAATTCCATGATGGCGGTACCGTCAGCCATGGGGGAAAGGAAGCCGTCGTGTTTTTCACTGGTGATACCAGTCAAAGGCTGGAACCAATGGGTGTAGTGGGTTGCGCCTTTTTCCATTGCCCAACGTTTCATTACGCTTGCTACTACGTTTGCTACCTCGATATCAAGAGGTGCACCACCGTGTAGGGTTGCTTTCATTTTTTTGAAGGTTGCGCTTGGTAGACGTTCGCGCATAACGCTTTCGTTAAACACTTTGCTACCGTAGATTTCCATAACATTTGCTGCCATAAGTTCCACTCCTTACTATAATTGCGTGCATTACGTTACTAGCATTTCACATCCACAATGATGCTGAATATCCTAGCACTAACAAAAACGGCGCTGTGAGTACTTTTACTCACAGCGCCGTTGCTGTCTATGTTTGCATTATAGTTCTTTTTGATGAAAAGCGCAATTGACAAAACGCCGAATATCTATGCCTAGATGCGTTGAAATTTAGGTCTTTCGTGCGAGTTTTGTTGAGAATGACGAAAAAACGCTTGTTTTGTCTGGGTCTTGCACAGAAATTTTGCCGCAAAATACGGCGGATGCCACTTATATGCGGGCAAAAGAGAGGATGTCAGCGCTACAATTAAATCACTTGGAACAAGAAGAATTTCAGATAATTGGTTTCGGGCACACCCCACAAAATAGGGTGGTCAGCGCTTTGTTGGCGCACTTCAATCTGGCGCAGGTTGCGGTTGGCATCCTTGGCGGCGCTGTGTAGCATTTTAAGGAACATCGCTTCGCTTGCAAAATGGCTGCAGCTTGCAGTGGCAAGATATCCCCCGCGGGGCAGCAGCTTCATGGCGCGATAATTAATTTCCTTGTATCCGCGCATGGCATTGTCTGCGGTTTTGCGTGCCTTGGTAAAGGCAGGGGGATCTAAAATAATGAAATCGTAGGGATTGCCTTCTTTTTCAAGACGAGGCAGCAGAGCAAAGGTGTCCTCACACAGGAAATCTATGTTGGTAAAGCCGTTTAAATCTGCATTGGCCTTGGCAAGGTCATTTGCGCTCTGGCTGATATCTGCCGAGGTCACGCGCACTGCGCCGCCCTTTGCTGCATTGAGCGCAAAGCTGCCAGTATGGCTAAAGCAATCAAGCACGGTGTGCCCTTCTGCCAAACGCGCTACCGCACGGCGATTGAATTTTTGGTCGAGGAAAAACCCTGTTTTTTGCCCGTTTTCAAAATCAACGAGGTATTTTACCCCGTTTTCCACAATTTCGGTGGTGGTGCGGGTGGGGGTTTTGCGGTCATTTAATACAAACCATCCCTTGCTTTGGGGCAGCCCCTCTTTGGCACGCAGCCCTTCATCGTTGCGCTCATAAATGCCCGCGATGGTGTGCCCGTCTGCTTCTAGCACCTCTACAAGGAGTGGGAATAGGATGGGTTTTATCTGTTCCATGCCATAGCTGAGCGTTTGGGTGACGAGGAAATCGCCGAATTTATCCACGGTTAATCCGGGGAAGTGGTCGGCTTCACCAAAAATGAAACGGCAGGCATTTAAATCTTCCTTGCCCAGCACCGTTTTGCGGTAATCCCAAGCGTACTGCACCCGGCGGCGCCAAAAGTTTGCGTCAAAGGTATCGTTGGCATTGCGCGAAAGCAGGCGAATACGGATTTTACTGGTCAGCGAAAGCAAGCCAGTGCCAAGATATGCGTTTTTGCTGCTGCGCACATCGACAAGAGCGCCGTTTGTGGGGGTTTCTTCGGGGCTTGTTAAAATATCGTTATCATAAACCCAAGGGTGGCCAGCTAGGATGGTGCCTTCGACCTTTTTGTTTACGGTATAGACAGGGTAAGTGCGGGGTGTTTTCATGAAGTTCTCCTTAGTAAGAAACCATGGGGTTTCTTTTTGTGCGCAGTATCCCGTGGGAAATATTCAGGTGAAGCAGCAAAGGGCATTGCCTTTTGCTGTTTTGAAACAGATCTTTGCCATGGGGCATTTGTTGCGCGGGTTGCGGTATAAGATCTTATTTATTGTACCATAAAACTGTGTTATACTAAATAGAAAAACGCAAAACAGTGAAAAACAGGCAGTGAAAGGGGTAAGAAAGATGGAAATCGAACGCAAATGGTTGGTCAGCGGTTGGCCTGATACAGCATTTAATTTACCACTGACAAAAGAACACGAGATGGCGCAAGGGTATATTAGCACTTACCCGACGGTGCGGCTGCGCAAAGAGGCACTAAAAGGTGGTGCGACAGAATATATTCTCTGTTTTAAATCGGGTGGAGGGTTATCGCGCGAAGAGATTGAAATGCCCCTCACGCAGGAACTGTTTGAAGATTTATCCCAAAAGATTTTGGGCAAGCCCCTCATCCCTAAGCTGCGCCGCAGTTATGCATTGCCAGATGGGTTGATTTTAGAAGTGAATGAGGTGGACAAAGGGCAGCCGACGGCTTTCTTTTATGCGGAGATTGAGTTTGCAAGCGAGGCGGCAGCCCGCGCATGGTGCCCAGAGCAGGTAGGACAGGCGGTGCTTGATCTTTCCGCTTATTTAAACCATGAAGTAACCTATGAAAAGGGGCAAAGCATGGCGGCATATTGGTTGGCAACACGGAAATGATAGAATGGCGAGGCAGTGGCAATGGTCACTGCCTTTTTGATTTGCAAAGAAAGCGGTGTGAAACGGACGGCAAGGCAGAAATAAGCAGGGGCAAAACCTTGCGAATTATCCTTGTTTATGGTAAAATAAATAATGTATGCCATGTTGCCACGGCGATTGCTTATGAACGCTAGAAACCATACGAGATGTTGGTTTTCGCCCTTCAGGTAAACGCAGTGGCTTACAAATAAATTTTAACATTCAAAATAGGAGAACAAACCATGTTAACAGTCCACAACGTGAGCTTACAGTTTGCAGACAGCACCCTGTTTAAGCACGTAGACCTTAAATTTACCCCTGGCAACTGCTATGGTGTCATCGGCGCAAATGGCGCGGGCAAATCTACCTTGCTCAAAATCATTTCAGGCAAGCTAGAGCCCACTACGGGTGAGGTTGTGATTGACAAAGGCAATCGCATGACGGTGCTAGAGCAAGACCACTTTAAATATGACGAATTTTGCGTCATCCCCACCATTCTCATGGGAAACAAACGCCTTTACGAGATTATGGTGGAAAAAGATGAACTCTATATGAAAGAGGATTTCACCGAGGAAGATGGTAACCGTGCAGGTGAATTAGAAGCAGAATTTGCCGAAATGGGCGGTTGGGAAGCCGAGTCGGACGCAGCGCAACTGCTGAACGGTCTGGGGGTACATGGCGATAAACACTATGCCCAGATGAGCGACCTTGACGGACGCGACAAGATGAAGGTGCTGCTTTCGCAGGCACTTTTTGGCAAACCCGATATTGTACTATTGGACGAGCCTACCAACTATCTAGATATCGAAAGTATCGAGTGGCTAGAGGAGTTCTTGCTAGACTTCCCCGGTACGATTATTGTAGTAAGCCATGACCGCTATTTCCTCAATGCGGTCTGCACCCATACCGTTGATATCGATTACAACAAGGTACAAACCTATGTTGGTAACTACGATTTCTGGTATGAGAGCAGCAAGCTGATGCAGCGTCTTGTTAAGAACCAGAACAAGAAAAAAGAAGAGAAGATTAAAGAATTACAGAGTTTTATTCAGCGCTTCTCTGCCAATAAATCCAAGAGTAAACAGGCAACGAGCCGTAAAAAGCTGCTCGATAATCTGACCTTAGAAGAAATGCCTGCATCAAGCCGCAAATATCCTTTTGTTGGCTTTGAAATGGAGCGCGAGGCAGGCAAAGATATCCTCTTTATTGAAGATTTGAGCAAAACCATCAATGGGGTAAAGGTTATCAACAATATTTCGCTTACCCTTGCAAAAGGCGAAAAGATTGCGCTGATTGGCGAAAACGAAGCAGGGCAGACTGCACTCTTTCAGATTTTAGCAGGCGAGATGGAGCCAGATGCCGGCAGCTATCGCTGGGGTGTTTCCACCACACAAAGCTACTTCCCAAAAGATAACACTGCTTTCTTTGAGGACAATGATATGAATCTCATTGAATGGATTCGCCAATATGCACCAGAACCAAGCGAAACATTCTTGCGCGGCTTCCTTGGGCGCATGCTCTTTAGCGGCGATGAAGTATACAAAAAAGCCAAGGTGCTTTCGGGTGGTGAAAAAGTACGCTGCATGCTCAGCCGTATGATGATGGGCACTGCAAATGTGCTGTTGCTTGATCAGCCTACCAACCATCTTGACCTAGAAAGTATTACCGCGGTTAACGAAGGACTTGCGAGCTTTAAGGGCAATGTTGTCTTTGCAAGCCATGACCATCAGTTTGTCCAGACCGTTGCTGACCGTATCATTGAGTTAACCCCAGAAGGGATGCTTGATTATCAAGGTGATTACGAGAGCTTCCTAGAATGGCGCAAAACACGCGTAAAAGAATAACAATTGCGGAACACCGCATAGATAGGATGAGGCACCCTCAGTGAAATTGCGCGTTGCAGTTTCGGTTGTAGGGTGCGTCGCCCTTTTTATCATAAACAGAAAGGAGGGGAAAAGATGCAAGCATCCGAACAATCGCAACAAAAATTTCAGCCAGCAAACACAAAACTGGTCTGTGCTATTTTGGCACTGGCTGCTGTGGTAATCATCGGTTTTACCGCAGCACTTAGCATTGATTTGCAAATGGTGCGCAGCCTAGACCCCGCCGATTATACCGAAACGTCGCTTGAAAATTTTGTGTATGATGCAAGTGTCAGTGTAGAAGGCGGCAAAATCGTGATTACAGGTTGGGGCTGTGTGGCGCAGGAACGCATTGATGCAGTAGAAAATGATATTGTGCTCTATCTGCCAAGCACGGGTGAGTATTTTATCATCCCCACCGAAATGCAGGTAACTGAGGCGGCAAACGAAGCCCTTGGGGATGGTGTTGTCGATCATTCAGAGAGTGGCTTTTATGCAACCGTTTGGCCGTTCCAACTCGAATATGATTTGTCAGAGTATGAGCTGTGCATGTCGTATCGCACCAACTTTAAAAATGCCCTCATTCATACGGGGATTTATTTGGAGGTGAGCGAATGAAGCAGCAAACACTGAAAAATGCTCTGGAAAAGCTGCGCAAAGAGGGCTATCTGCCGTATCTTGCGTTGTTTTGCATCATGCTAGGCTTGCACCTGCAATTTACCCTTGGCACGGGGGATGACCCCATGAACAAGGAACTGTTGCAAAATTATAATTTGTTTTTGCGCTTGGCAGAGATGTATCAAATCTGGTCTGCACGTCAGCTAGTGGATGCGGTGATGTATCTGTTTTCTGCGCTGCCCTATTGGGTTTGGCGGGTGGTTAACCCAATCGTGTTGACGCTCTGCACCTATTTTGCAGCGCGATTGCTCCAAATTGAAAGAAAACCTACCTTTGCATGGTCGCTTGTGGGGCTTGTGCTGTGCTATCAGTGGGCAAACTTGACCAGTGCGGGCTGGGTTTGTACCACACTTGGCTTTTTGTGGCCACTCACGGCGGGGCTGTATGCGATGCAACCTTATGTCAATTTGCTCCGTGGGCAGGCAACCCCTAAATGGCAATATATCGTGTCGTTTGTGCTGTTTTTGTATGCTGTGAATATGGAACAATTTATGGTGGTGGTGTTTATACTGCTGCTCGTGCTTGTGGTGGGCTTGCGCATTGCAAAGCGTAAAATCCACTGGTATTTACCTGCGCAACTTGCCATGTGTGGGGTGGCGCTGCTTTATTTTGCCACCTGCCCGGGGGTTACCGCACGGATGCTGAATGAAATGGCGACTTCGTTTATCGATTTCCAAATGCGCACCCTTTTGCAAAAAATAGAGCTTGGGCTTTCGAATGGGTTTGCTCATTTGATGTACCAAACCAATTACCTATTCTTTTTACTTTGCTTGCTCGTTTTCCTTTGCATTTGGCGCCAGTATCAAAGCAAGCTATATCGGCTGATGGCAGCGGTGCCACTTGCTTTTGTTACGGTACTAGGGCTGTTTAGTGCGCAAAGCTGTGCGCTCTTTCCCAAACTCACCTTTTTTCAACATGCCCTGACGAGTACGGGGATGATAACCGTCGCAAACGCGGGTACACCTAAGCGTTATATTGCGTTTTTGCTACTTTGTGTGTTGTTCTCACTGTGTATTGTTAATATCTATCTTGCGTTTGGGCATTCTATCGATGCGATTGTAGGAGTTTCCTTGCTCTGTGCGGGTTTTTCTAGCCATGCAATGATGGGCTTTTCCACCAGTATCTGGTCATCGGGCGACCGCACGGCTTTCTTTTGCAGCATGTCGCTGATTGCGATTTGTGTTTTGCTCTGCATGCGGTGTTTGCCGCCCAAAACCAAAACGTGGACAGTGGCACAAGGTGCAATCTGGATTTGTGCGGTGGTACAGTGTATCTCACTGATTGGCGCGTAAGTTACGATAAACAAAAAAATTCCATTGCGCGGCAAGTAGTTGCCTTTGCAATGGAATTTTTTATTGATGTTATCTGGCTATGATAAAGGGAGATCTGTGACCTTAGCGCAAAAGCTAGGTGTATATTTAGGCAGGGTCTGATGCGGTTGTTTTTGATATTGTGGTGTTGGGAATATTCTTGCGCCATTTGCCACTGAGGTAAAACCCACCAGAAAAAACAGCGCCAATTAGCCAACCAATTGGCCACGCAAACCAAATCCCATTGACCCCCCACAGCAGGGAGAACACCCGTGCAAGCACCACGCGTGAAATCAAATCACTAAAGGTGCCAATGGTAAATAGTTTCATGCTTGCACTGCCACGCAGCACACCGTCTGATACCAATTTGATGCAAATGACATAGTAAAATGGGGTGACAGTGTGGAAGAAATTCAAACCAGTTTGCAGCGCTTCTGCGTTGGTTGCATCCTCTAAAAAGAGGGATAAGAACACGCTGCCAAAGAAATAGTAGGCAATGAAAAAGACGGTGCCAATGCAGACAGAAAGTTTCATGCCGCCCTGCCACCCTTGGCGCACGCGCTCTGGTTTGTTTGCACCCAGGTTTTGCGCGGTAAAGTTTGAAACACCGTTGCCAAGGGTTACAAAACTAGCGGTGGTAAACGTGTTTAGGCGAATGGCAGCAACATAACCAGCAATCACACTTGTGCCAAACGGATTGACGAAACTCTGAATACACATATCGCCGATAGAGATAAACCCTTGTTGCAACGCGCTAGGTCCCGCGATATTGAAAATCTGGCGCAGCATGGGTAGGGAAAACCGAGCGGCAGGTTTGTCCGTTTTTAATATCCGCAACCTTACGCGCAATACCAAAAGGGATAAAATGCAGGCGGCGCCCTGCGCTACAAAGGTCGCCCAAGCGACACCCGCCACCCCCCAAGTAAAGATGGCAACAAACAGCCAATCTAAGAAAATGTTTGATAGGGAAGAGCCTATCAAAAATAGCAGGGGTGTTTTGCTATCGCCTAAGCTGTTAAAAATGCCAGTGGCAATATTATATAAATATAAAAAGCCGAACCCGCAAGAGTAGATGATCAGATATAATTGTGCGTCGGCAAAAATCGCTTCTGGTGTCTGGATGAGATTGAGTAAAGTACCCGAAAACAGCAGCCCAAAGGTGGTCAAAAAGACGGTCACACCCGCGGCGGCAAGCAGTGCGGTCGAAATCGCGGTGCGGGTTTCCTCTAGTTTTTGGGCACCAAAGGCACGGCTTACCACCACAGAACAACCAATCTGGCTGCCGATTGAAACGGCAAGAAACAGGGTGCAAATTGAGGTGGCAGAGCCTACCGCGGCAAGGGCATCTTCCCCAGCAAATTTGCCCGCGATGACGCTATCGGCAATATTGTATAGCTGCTGAAAAATAACCCCCACAAACATGGGTAACGTGAAGCGAATGAGCGTGCTTTGCGCGTTGCCCTTGGTTAAATCCTTGATCATTGCATGCGCCGTCCTTTCTTTTTTTCGATCCGATTTTTTATTTTGTATAGCATACCGCGTTTGTCTTGAAAAAGCAAGGCATTTTCAACAAATAAGGTACTGTCACACTTTCCACATTCTAAAAAAAGTTGCAACAAAATTCAGCGCTTTTTGAGTCTATCTAACGTACTAAAAGCCGTTAGCGCTCTCTTTGCTAAGCTGATTTTTTGTGCAACTTTTTATTTGTGGGGCTATCTGCAACCGCTCTTTTTAAAATACTTATAGGGCAACTAGTGCAAGATAAACAAGGTAGATAATCAGCATGACACCGCCTTGCCAGCGCTGAAATTTTTGGGTGAATAGCGTTGGCAACACGGCAATGGCAATGCAAAGTAGACAGACGGGGATATCATAGATAAGGCTTTGCGCATTGATGGAAATGCCACCGCCATTGAGCAGGCTGCACAGTGGCAAAATCAATGCGGTATCGATGATATTTGCGCCTAAAATGTTGCCCGCAGATAGTCCTGCTTCTTTTTTTGCAATGGCGGTAAGCGCGGTGACAAGCTCTGGCAGGGCAGTGCCAATGGCGACGATGGTCACCGCAATGACGACCTCAGGCACGCAAAGACGCACCGCAAGTTCGGTGGCGCTTGCCACCAAAAGCTGCGAGCCAGCGGCAATCCCGGCGGCACCCAATAAGAACAAAAGGATATTGCGTGCAAGGATGTTTTTCTCGCTTGCGTGGGCTTGCGCGTCAGTGCTATTTGTGGGAGCTGTTTCAGACTGTGAATTACCGGCAAGGAGAGGGCAATCGCCGCTTTGCGTGTTATTGCAGCTGCGCGTTGCATAAATATTTTCAGCTAAGAAGGCGAGTAACAATAGCCACAGCACAATCTGTCCACTGGGCAATAAGACGCCGCTGCGGGTTGCAAGGAACAGGGTGGTAATGGTGGCAAGCAGCAATAGCCCTTTGGCGCAAAATGTTTTGCGCGGCGCAGCACTTGGCATGGCAAGCAATGAAATTGCTAAAATTAGCCCTGTATTTGCGGTGACACTGCCAATGGCATTGCCCACAGCCATCTCAGCACTGCCATGTAAGGTGGCGAACACAGAAACCAATAATTCAGGTAGGGTGGTGGCAAGGCTGACGATGGTCGCACCAATGATAAAGGTTGGAATGCCTGACTTTGCTGCAATTAAGCTAGCGGCATCCACAAAGACATCGCCCCCTTTTACAATCAGGAACAAGCCCAATAAAAAAATGAAAATTAAAAAAGGAAGCGCAAGCGATGAAAAATCCATAAAAACTCCATTCTGATATGGATGAATGCAAATAAAGGCGCAAAATGCCTGTGTGATCAAGGGTGAACAGTACCTGATCAAAAAATAAGCCTTGCTTACTATACCATAACAGTATAAGAAAGCAAGGCTTAATTTATGATTTTTTATTTGCGCTTCTCGAGCTTAGGCGAGGACATTCTAAGGCGCGCTCTGCGCACGAACGAGCCAAAAGGCAGAAAATCCTCTTAATAAGCAACACCCCAGTAAACCATAGTTTTGGCGGGTTTACCACAGCATGGGCAAACATCGCTCAAGGTTTCCTGTGCAAAAGGCATACAGCGGCTCGATAGCCCAGCTTCATTTTTCATCTTCATTTCGCATTCCAAATCGCCACACCACATTGCTTTGATGTAACCGGTGTGCTCTTTGGCAAGGCTCTGTACCTCTTCAAAACTCGCAGCACTGTATGTGCGGGCTTCGCGGTTGGCAAGTGCCTTGGCGAACAGGTCATCTGCTAGTGCTTTTAATACCTCTGGGATTTTGGCTTCAAGCTCATCTAGGCTACAGAAGATTTTTTCGCGGGTGTCACGGCGCACCAATACGCACTGGTTTTTCTCAATGTCTTTGGGACCGATTTCTAGGCGCAGGGGCACACCCTTCATTTCCCACTGGCTGAATTTCCAACCAGGTGCGTTGTCGCTATCGTCTAGCTTAACGCGGGCAAAGGCGCTGATTTTATCGCTGACTTCGCGTGCTTTGTCTAGCACACCTTCTTTATGCGATGCAATGGGCACTACCACCACTTGATGTGGCGCAATGGCAGGGGGTAAAATCAAACCATCGTCATCGCCGTGGGTCATGATAATCGCACCAATTAGGCGGGTGCTGACGCCCCAACTTGTCTGGTGTGGGTGATGCAGCTGATTGTCGCGTCCTTGGAAGGTCACGTCATACGCAATGCTGAATTTATCACCAAAATAATGGCTTGTGCCGCTTTGCAGTGCCTTGCCGTCCTTCATCATCGCTTCGATGGTATAGGTCGCGTCTGCGCCTGCAAATTTTTCTTTTTCGGTCTTGCGCCCTTTTAGCACGGGGATGCAAAGGTTCTGCTCACAGAAATCGGCATAGCAGTTCAGCTGCTGCTCAGTTTCGTGCATTGCTTCCTCTGCGGTTTCGTGGATGGTATGCCCTTCTTGCCACCAGAACTCGCGGCTGCGTAGGAAGGGACGGGTGGTTTTTTCCCAACGAATTACGCTGCACCACTGGTTGTATTTCATCGGCAATTCACGATAGCTTTGTAGCACGCGTGACCAATGGTCGCAGAACATGGTCTCACTGGTGGGGCGCACAGCTAAGCGCTCTTCGAGTGGTTCGCTACCGCCTGCGGTAACCCATGCTACCTCAGGGGCAAACCCTGCTACAAGTTCGCCTTCTTTTTTGAGCAAACTTTCGGGAATAAGCACAGGCATGGCAACGTTTTCGTGCCCTGTCTTTTTGAACTCGCCATCCATAATACGTTGGATATTTTCCCAGATTGCCTGCCCATAAGGGCGCAGGATGATAAACCCTTTGACGCTAGAATACTCAACAAGCTCTGCTTTTAGGCAGATGTCGGTGTACCATTGCACAAAGTTTTCTTCCTGACTGGTGATTGCCTTGACTAATTTTTGGTTGTTTTTTGCCATGATATTTCCTCCTAAAGGCCGTGCGCCAAACTTTTGCCCAAACAGGCAACGTTCCGCACGAACCGCATGGGTGCGGTTACACCCAATATAAAAAGGCACTGCCACCCTTTGCGCAGCATGCACAAAGTGCCGTAGTGCCTCGTACCAAATGAATGGGGCGCAGCTTATGCTTCTGGTTTTGCGTTTTCTTCTACAAAGCGAACAACATCGCCCACAGTATGCATGCCTTCGATGGCTTCGTCTGGGATTTCAATGCCGAAATCATCTTCAAGGGTCATGACCATATCGACCATGTCTAGGCTGTCTGCCTCGAAATCGCGTAGGATATCGCTTTCCATGGTGATTTTATCAGCAGGGATATCAAGCTGTGCAGAAAGGGCATCGCGGATTTTTTCAAAAATTGACATAATAATAAGTCTCCTTATAAATCATAAAATAATTAGAAGAGAAAATCTTCTTTATCTTTTATATCCCATTCAACACACTTTGTCAAGTCTAAAGCGCCCCATCTAGCGAATATTTTATGGGGAAAGGCACAATAATCTCTTGTGTTCTGATTTTTTCCTTGTATAATGTAAGATAGGCGCGAATGCGCAGTTGAAAGGAGACAACGCGTGAAAATCACCTTTACCAAAATGCAGGGCTGTGGCAATGATTATATCTATATCGATTGCCGCACCTCTGGTGTTCCTGCCAATATCGCCACCCTTGTGGTGCAACTTTCGCAGCGACATTTTTCCATCGGGGCGGATGGTGTAATCTGTATCTGTGCCCCGCTTACTGAGGGGGCGGATGCGACTATGCGCATCTTTAATGCGGATGGCAGTGAAGGGCTGATGTGCGGCAACGGAGTGCGCTGTGTGGCGCAGTGGCTGCGCACGCATGTCTTGACTTGCAGCGAAAAGCAAACCCTTGCCATTGATACCAAAAGCGGCACCAAATACATGCAATACCAAGGCGGTGGACAGTGGCAGGTAGAGATGGGGTCTTACACCACCCAAGCAGCCGAAATCCCTGCGCATAATATGGGCGTTTCTGCGGTGGTCAATCAGCCCATGAGTGCCGCAGGGCGCGAGTGGCATGCCACCTGTATTAATGTAGGCAACCCGCACTGTGTGGTGGTTGTACCAAATGTTGCAGCCTTCCCGCTTGCAAAAATTGGTCCTGCCTTTGAAACGCATGTCAATTTCCCTTTGCGGATTAACACTGAGTTTGTGGAGGTAATGGACGCAACCCACCTGAAAATGCGGGTGTGGGAGCGTGGCAGTGGCGAAACTTACGCTTGCGGCACTGGCACCTGTGCCACGGTTGCGGCGATGGTAGAGCAAGGCATTTGTCAGCGTGGCACGGATGTTGCGGTGGAATGTGTGGGCGGGGTGCTAACCATTCACATTGCGCAGACGGGCGAAATTTATATGACAGGCCCTACTAAGATAGTATACGAAGGGACGATTGAGGTTTGACTTTGTGCTGCGCCCAAATAGAGGGGAATGCAGCGCAGTGAAGGATATAAAATGACAGACAATAGAGAGGAAACATTCTTATGAAAATGAACCATCATTACAGCGAATTACAAGCAAGCTACCTGTTTGCGAACATTGCAAAAAAAGTGCGGGAATATACCGCAGCTCACCCAGAGCGTGAAGTCATCCGCCTTGGCATTGGCGATGTTACCCAGCCACTTGTGCCCGCTGTTACCAAGGCAATGCAGGATGCTGTTGTTGAAATGGGCACCAAAGCAGGGTTTCACGGCTATGGCGCAGAGCAGGGCTATGGCTTTTTGCAGGAGGCCATTCAGCAGTATTATGCAGAGAATGGGGTAGCGCTTGAAACAAGTGAAATCTTTATTAGCGATGGCGCCAAGAGCGACCTTGCCAATGTGCTAGGCCTGTTTGACCAAGAGAATATCGTCCTTGTGCCTGACCCTGTATATCCCGCTTATGTGGATTGCAACGTCACCGATGGGCGCAAAATCATCTATGGCAAAGCAGACGAAAGCAACGGCTTCTTGCCCATGCCAGAGGCAGGTGTAAGCGCAGATATCATTTACATTTGCAGCCCAAATAACCCCACCGGTGCTGCTTATACCCGTGAGCAGCTCAAAGAATGGGTAGACTATGCCATTGCGCAGGACGCAGTAATTTTATATGATGCTGCCTATGAATGCTTTGTCAGTGAAGAAGGGCTTGCCCGCAGTATTTTTGAGGTAGAAGGCGCGAAGGAATGTGCAATTGAAATCTGCTCTTTCTCTAAAATCGCAGGCTTTACTGGCACACGCTGTGGCTATACCGTGGTGCCCGAAGCACTGTTGCGTGAGGGCCTAAGCATTAACAAGCTATGGCTGCGCCGCCAGACCACTAAGTTCAACGGTGTACCCTACGTGGTGCAACGTGGTGCGGCTGCCGTCTTTACCAAAGAAGGTATGGCAGAAATTCAGAATAACCTTGATTATTATCGCAAAAATGCGGCTGTCCTTGCCCAGATGCTAGACGAATGTGGCATTTGGTATTGTGGCGGCAAAAACAGCCCCTATATTTGGATGCGCTGCCCCGGCGGGATGGATAGTTGGAGCTTCTTTGATTGGCTGCTTGAAACCTGCGGGGTGGTTGGCACCCCTGGGCAGGGCTTTGGCGCATGCGGCGAAGGCTATTTCCGCTTAACTGCATTTGGCGATGCAGAAAAAACAAAAGAAGCAGCGGCTAAAATGAAAGCGGCATTGCTTGCGCTCGGACAGTAAATAAGAGTGGTTAAAAGGATTTTGGTATGAAGAAAACGCGCGATGCGCTATTTGCACAAAAAAGAAAAGGGCTTGTCTGGATGGGCATCATCACGCTTATACTTGTGATTGGTGTGGGTTTGTGGCAGTTAGGCAATCTTTGCGTCGAAAAATACGCGCAAGATGATTATTTCCAGAGCACTATTTATAACACCAGTGGTGAAGTGAAGGATTTAACCCTCAGCATGTCACCAGATGCCGATGCGAATGTATACGAAATTACCATGGCATATACCCTAGATGCAGGAACTTATTCTTGGAATATCGCACATACAGCTATGGATGCAGATTTCTTTTGTTACATAGCGACAACCAATGAGTACGATTTAGCGCGAGATAGCTTCCCGATTTTCGCAACAGGTACGATTGAGGCGAATACTGCCAACACCACGATAGAATTCACCTTAGACGAAACCCATGCCTTGGTAAAAGCATACGTTGTTTATACAGGCGCGGGAACGCTTGATATTACCCAAACAACCCTCGAAAGCCTAACCCCAGTGAGCACTGACCGCTATGCGCGCCCAATATTTTACTTGTTGCTACTTTGTGCGTTTGTTGCAATATTTGCGTTTGTCTTGCGCTACTCTTTGCCCACGCAGCGCAAGGCAAGGCTCGCGGTGGTGCTCTGTGTGGCGGCGATTGCATTGGTAACGTCGTATCCTCTTTTGCAGATGAACGAAATTGTTTTTGGGCATGATGTGTCGTTCCATATCAATCGCATCGCGGGGCTGTACCAAGAGTTTGTCAGTGGGCATTTCCCCGCGCGTATTAATTCGGTCTTTAATAGTGGCTATGGCTATTTGAATAGCGCACTTTACCCGGAACTGTTCCTATATCTTTCAGCGGCGCTGATGTTTGCGGGCGTTAGTGCGGAATTTGCGCAGAATGTGCTGATTATCCTGATGAACATTCTTTGCCCGTTGCTTGCGTATCTTTCCTTTTATAAAATCAGCAAACACCGCCCGCTTGCCCTTGCGGTGACGGCATTATATGCAATGTCTGTCTATCGCATGAGCAACCTATATGTGCGCGCGGCATTGGGAGAATTTTTCTTTCTTGGTTTCTTGCCATTGATGCTATACGCGGTCTATCACTTGTTTTTTGAAAAAGGAAACCGTTGGTGGCTTGTTGCCATTGCGGCAACTTGCATTTTACAAAGCCATGTGCTAGGCACCCTGTTTACCGCATTTGTTTTTGGGCTGTTTTTGTTGGTGCTGTTTGGATTGCGATTGTATCATAAGCAACCGTTACTACCTCCTTTTTTGCAGCTTGTGAAAGCGGGTGCACTGACCGTGATGTTAAACCTTTGGTTTTTGGTGCCGTTCTTGTATTATTTTGCGTCAGGCACGCTTGCGCTGTTTGATACGGAATATGAGTTTACCACCCACTTTATGCCGAACCTTGTTTCAATTGCGAATATCTTTACCTTTTCGATGCAGGAAAGCGGCACAGGGGTCAATTTATCGCTTGGCGCGTTTTTGTTTGTTGTATTTTTGTGCTGTATTGTCGGGTCGATTGCGTCTGATTTGTTTGGGCGCAAGGCGCGCAAAGGGCAAGAAAACAATGCACAAACAACCGCTTCTGATGCAGTATCGCAGCCAAGTAATACGACCGCGCCACAGGGTGCAATGTTTGGCTTAGCGGAAAACCGTGTCCTTGTCTGGTGTTGTTTTGCCTTAATTGCCTTTTTTGCCATCATCGCAAGCAACGAATCGCTTTGGTTGTTCCTTTCTAATGCATCTGTTTTCAAAACCATTGCGGCAAACATTCAATATAGCTTCCGTTTGATTGGGCTGATTGTATTTTGCATTTGTGTAATTTTCGTGCTGCTTGCCATGCGATTGCCAACTGGGCGGGCAAAGACAATCCTAGGGTGTCTAGTTTTTGCCTGCGCGTTTGGGCTGTGCAGTTATCGCCTGTCAACAGATTATATCCTAACGATACAAGATGTATATAACACCATCTTCTTGGATAGCCCGCCAGAGTATCTGCTCAGCGGCACAGACTATGCACTAGAAACATGGGAGTATCAAAAGGTGCAGACTTCTAGCGAAAGTGTTGTTATCACTGCATACGAAAAAGAAGGTTGCGTCATTACCATTACATACGAAAATTTCAGCGAAGAAACCCAAGATGTGCGCTTGCCGCTCTTTTATTATGATGGCTATCGCGCCACCCTTACCACAGGGGAACATCTGCCCGTCACCGCAGGGGTGAACAATGTATTGCATGTGATTTTACCACCCAATAGCAGCGGTACGATTTGTGTAGAATATTACGATAATCGCTATTTCCGTGTGGCGAATTTGATTTCACTTGCGAGTGTGGTAGGCTGCTTGCTCTGGTGGTGCATTGCCTATTATGCCAAGCATTATCCTGCGAACAAACTATCCTTGTTATTTGCAAAATTTAGACAAAAATAAAAGAAGTTGCTGCGTAATCATAAAAGTTTGCGCGATAAAAGAAAGTGTTGTAATATGAAAAACCCTCTCACCCAAAATACAGTCCGCAGCTATTTGGCAGTTATCGCGATTATCCTCATCGGTGTGAGCGTCGCGCTGTTTAAATATGCCATGTTTGGCACTGACCCCTTCCAGTGCTTTATGTCTGGCATGGCGATTGTGCTTTCGTTTTGGTCATTTAGTCTGATGTATTTTGTGGTCAGTGTGCTGCAATTTATCGCCATGTATATCTGGGGGCGCAAATACATAGGTTTTGCCACCTTTGTCAATATTTTTTGCCTTGGCACCATCATTGAATATTCTGGCAACTTCTTATCTTATTGTTTGGGGGAACAGGGGTTTGCCGCCCGCATGATTATCTTCCTTTGCGGCATTTTGTTGTTAATGTTCTCCTCTGCGCTTTATTTCACCGCAGACAAAGGGGTTTCCACCTATGATTTTATCGCATTGACCATGGCAGATAAAAAGGTCGCATCCTTCCGCCTTTGCCGTATTTTTACCGATAGCGTTTGCGTTATCGTTGGCCTACTTTGTGGCATTGGCTTTGGCGCTGGGGTTGGTGTTGGTACCATCATCACCGCCTTTTGCATGGGACCTGTCATTGCCTTGCTCCGTGAGAAACTCACCGACCCATTTTTGGCAAAATTCCCAGAACAAGTTGCGGTGCAAGGCGATAAATAATCGCTTTTGGTACATACTATATCTGCAAGGCAACCTGAAAAATAGAAAGCGAGGGCTGTGTTAGATGCAACAAGCGCAAAATTTCAACCTACAATCTGAATATCAGCCCATGGGCGACCAGCCCACCGCGATTGAAGCATTGGCACAGGGGATTGTCGCGGGCAATCGAGCCCAAACCCTGCTTGGGGTAACAGGCAGTGGCAAAACCTTCACCATGGCAAACGTAATCAAACGCGTGAATGAGCTAAAGGGGCAGGCGACCCCGACCTTAGTGCTTGCGCATAATAAAACCCTTGCCGCGCAGCTTTGTACAGAGTTTCGCGCCTTTTTTCCTGAAAATGCGGTGGAATATTTTGTCAGTTATTACGATTACTATCAGCCAGAAGCATACATCCCTTCGAGTGATACCTATATCGAAAAAGATAGTGCCATCAACGAAGAAATCGACCGTCTGCGCCATTCGGCAACCGCTGCCCTTTCTGAGCGGCGGGATGTCATTATCGTGGCTTCGGTTTCCTGCATTTATTCGCTAGGTGACCCAATCGATTACCGCAGTATGGTGATTAGTCTGCGCCCTGGCATGGAGATGAGCCGTGAGGAACTCTGCAAGCGCTTGGTTGGCTTGCAGTATGAGCGAAATGATGTGAATTTTATCCGCAACAAGTTCCGCGTGCGGGGCGATATTGTGGATATCTATCTTGCGTATATGAGCGATATCGCGGTGCGGGTAGAGTTTTTTGGCGATGAAATTGACCGAATTTCTGAGTTTCACCCTCTAACGGGTGAGCGGGTAAATGTAGTGCGCCATGTGGCGATTTTCCCCGCTAGCCACTATATTGTCGCGCCTGAAAAGCAGATAGAAGGGATTAAAAAAATCCAGAGCGAATGCGAGCGACAGGTCAAGGCTTTTACCGAAGAAGGCAAGCTAATTGAGGCGCAGCGCATTGCACAGCGCACTGCTTATGATATTGAAATGCTGACCGAGGTAGGGGTTTGTAAGGGGATTGAAAACTACTCCGCCGTCCTTTCAGGGCGCGCAGAGGGCAGCATGCCCACCACCTTGCTTGATTATTTCCCTGATGATTTCTTGCTGTTTGTGGATGAAAGCCATGTATCACTACCGCAGGTGCGTGCCATGTATGGCGGCGATTTTGCCCGCAAAAAGAACCTTGTCGATTTTGGCTTTCGCTTGCCCTCTGCCTTTGATAACCGCCCCTTGCGCTTTGAAGAGGTGGAAAGCAAATTAAACCAGATGGTTTTTGTTTCTGCCACCCCTGCCGCATACGAGCGGGAAAACAGTAGCCTGATTGCAGAGCAGGTCATCCGCCCCACTGGGCTGCTTGACCCGCTGATTATCGTCAAACCAGTCGAAGGGCAGATTGAGGATTTACTGGGGGAAATCAATGCCCGCAAAGCAAAAAATGAGCGTGTCTTGGTGACGACCCTCACCAAGAAAATGGCAGAAGATTTGACGGAATATTTGGTGGATGCAGGGGTCAAGGTCAAATACATGCACCACGAGGTCGATACCTTTGAGCGAATGGAACTCATCAAAGACCTGCGCACCGGCAGCATTGATGTCATTGTCGGTATTAACCTATTGCGTGAGGGCATTGACCTGCCCGAAGTCAGCCTTGTCGCCATTTTAGATGCAGACAAGGAAGGGTTTTTGCGCAGTGAAACAAGTCTTATCCAGACCATCGGGCGCGCCGCGCGAAATGCCGAGGGCATTGTTATCATGTATGCGGACGAAGTGACCCCAAGCATGGAACGTGCCATTGGCGAAACCGAGCGCCGCCGTGCCTTGCAGATGGAATATAACACAGCGCATGGCATCACCCCCACCACCATTATCAAGGAAATCCGCGATTCCATTGAAATCAGCGATAAGGCAGAAACTGCAAAGCTAGGCACCCGCCGTATGGGCAAGCTAGAGCGCGAAGCGACCATTGACCGCCTCACGCGTTAAATGAAAGAAGCGGCGAAGCTGCTTGAATTTGAGCATGCTGCCTTCCTGCGTGACCAGATAGACCGCTTGCGTAAGGGGGAAAACCCAACGGTAGACTCCTCCGCAGAGCAAGCAAGAACCACACAACGAAAAAAGGGAAACCGCTTTGGCAAACGATAAAATTATTATAAAGGGTGCGCGTGAGCACAACCTGAAAAATGTAGACCTCACCATTCCACGCGATAAATTGGTGGTTATGACAGGGCTTTCGGGCAGTGGCAAATCGAGCCTTGCCTTTGATACCATCTATGCCGATGGGCAGCGTCGCTATGTCGAGAGTCTTTCAAGCTATGCACGCATGTTCCTAGGGCAGATGGACAAGCCCGATGTCGATGAAATCACAGGGCTTTCACCCGCCATTTCAATTGACCAAAAAACCACCAGTCACAACCCACGTTCTACGGTAGGCACAGTGACCGAAATTTACGATTATCTGCGCTTACTTTATGCGAATATTGGCATTCCGCATTGCCCTGTTTGTGGGCGGGTAATTACCCAACAGACGGTGGATGAAATGGTGGATGTGGTGCTAAAATTGCCCGAGGGCACCAAATTTCAGGTGCTTGCACCGGTTGTCCGTGCCCGCAAAGGCACGCAACAAAAAGAGCTAGAGGCTGCCCGCCGTGCTGGCTATGTCCGCGTGCGCATTGATGGAAATTTATATGACCTAGACGAAGAAATCACCCTAGAAAAAAACAAAAAGCATACAGTGGAGGTGGTTGTTGACCGCCTTGCACTCAAAGATGGGGTGCGCACCCGCCTTGCTGACTCCATTGAAACCGCCATTGGTTTGACGGGCGGCAGCGTTGAGATTGATGTCATTGGTGGTGAGCCTTTGCAGTTTAGCCAAAACTTTGCTTGCCCCGACCATGGCATTTCGATGGATGCACTTGCACCCCGTATCTTTTCTTTTAATAATCCACTTGGTGCCTGTGGCACCTGCACCGGGCTTGGCACCTTTATGAAGGTAGACCCCGCTCGCATCATGCCAAACAAAAACCTTTCCATCCGTGAGGGCGGCATTAAGGCGAGCGGTTGGTATTATGCGGATGGCAGCATCAGTGAGATGTACTATATCGGGCTTGGTAAAAAATATGGCTTTACCCTAGATACCCCGCTCAAAGAAATCAGTGAAGAAGGGCGCAACGCAATTTTATTTGGCACAGGGGGCGAGCGCCTGACGCTGCACCGCTCCAATGAATTTGGCAAGGGGGAATATAACAATGTCTTTGAGGGCATTGTCCCTAACTTAGAGCGCCGCTTTCGCGAAACAAGCAGCGAATGGATGAAGGAAGAAATCGCCACCGTCATGGATGGGGTGGAGTGCCCAGATTGCCATGGGCACCGCTTAAAGCCTATTGTTCTTGCCGTCACGGTGAACGATAAAAACATCAGCGAGTTTTGTGCGCTTTCCATCCGAGATGCACTGGAATTTTTGGCAGATACTGAGCCAAAGCTCACCGAAAAAGAGCATAAAATTGGTGATTTAATTTTAAAAGAAATCAAAGAGCGCCTTGGCTTTTTACAGAGCGTTGGGCTTGATTACCTCACCCTTGCCCGCGCGGCAGGGACGTTGAGCGGCGGCGAAAGCCAGCGTATTCGCCTTGCCACCCAAATCGGCAGCGCTTTAACAGGGGTGCTGTACGTGTTGGATGAACCTAGCATTGGGCTGCATCAGCGCGATAATGATAAATTGATTGGCACCCTCAAACGCTTGCGTGACCTTGGCAATAGCGTCATTGTGGTTGAGCATGATGAGGACACCATGCGCAGTGCGGATTTTATCGTGGATGTAGGCCCTGGCGCAGGGGTGCACGGCGGCGAAATTGTCGCAGCGGGCACCATGGCGCAAATCAGCAAGGTCAAGCGCAGCATCACGGCGGATTATCTGACAGGGCGCAAAAAAATCGCCCTGCCTGCCACCCGCCGCAAAGGCAATGGGCACTGCATTACCGTCACAGGTGCGCAGGAAAACAACCTGCAAAACATTGATGTTTCCTTCCCGCTTGGCAACTTTACCTGCATCACTGGCATTTCGGGCAGTGGCAAATCGAGCCTTGTCAATGAGATTTTATACAAAACCCTTGCGCAGCAGATTAACGGCGCAAAGCACCGCCCTGGCAAATGCAAAAACGTCGAAGGGTTAGAGTGGGTCGATAAAGTCATTGGCATTGACCAACAGCCCATTGGGCGCACCCCACGCTCGAACCCCGCCACCTATACCAGTGTTTTTAATGATATCCGTGCGCTCTTTGCTTCAACGCAAGATGCTAAAATGCGCGGGTACAGCCAAGGGCGCTTTAGTTTTAATGTAAAGGGCGGACGGTGCGAAGCCTGTGAAGGCAATGGCATTTTAAAAATTGAAATGCACTTTTTACCAGATGTTTACGTGCCGTGTGAGGTCTGTAAGGGTACCCGTTTTAACCGCGAAACTCTTGAGGTAAAATATAAAGATAAAAACATCTCGGATGTTTTGGGCATGACGGTGGAAGATGCTTGCGTATTCTTTAGTGCGCAGCCTAAAATCGCCCGCAAGCTGAATACCTTGCAAGAGGTCGGTTTGGGCTATGTCACCTTAGGGCAAAGCGCCACTACCCTAAGCGGCGGCGAAGCACAGCGCGTAAAGCTAGCCAATGAGCTTGCCAAGCGCAGCACAGGGCAGACCATCTATATCTTGGACGAGCCCACAACAGGCTTACACATTGCCGATGTGCATAAGCTGATTGAGGTGCTAGAAAAATTAGTGGATGCCGGCAATACCATTTTGGTCATTGAGCATAATTTGGATTTGATTAAATGTGCTGACCATATCATCGACCTAGGTCCCGAAGGCGGCAACGCAGGCGGGCTAGTGGTGGCAGAAGGCACCCCAGAGCAGGTGGTGCAGGTGGCGGAAAGTTACACTGGGCAATATCTAAAGCGATTGCTAGAGCAGGGGTAAACAATCCCGCAGTTGCTTTTGTTTTGGGTGAAAGAGGCATCTAGAAATAACCTTTGTCTCACCCCCTCACTTTGGTTTGCACAAATTTCGCGTTGCAGAAAATTTGCGAAAACCCTCAAATCTGGCTTGACAGAAGCGATAAAACGGTGTATAATATTGCTTGTCGCTAACGCACCTTTGGGTGATGGCGGCAAGAAATATCCGGGTATGGCGCAGCTGGTAGCGCGCTTGACTGGGGGTCAAGAGGCCGTGAGTTCAAGTCTCGCTACTCGGATATGATAAAAACCGCTTTCACGTTAAGTGAAGGCGGTTTTTCTTTTAAAAAGTTGATGCGTTTGAGCGTTTTTTATCTTGTGTTTGCCAATAGGACGTTTCTTCCCATGCGCTTTCTTTCCATAAGAGTTTCATTCAGTCACCTCAATGAGTTCATGTTCCACCAAGTTAGTAGTGCCAGCATTGATTTTTGCAATTGCACTTTTAAGATGTGCGATGTTGCTCTGTGAGTAAAAAGGGTCGGCGGTAACTTCAAAGGGGATGCGTCTTTCTCTCGTGACCGCTTTCGCAAAAATAGTAAATGCGGCAGTGGTAGAAAGCCCCATTTCAGCACAGGTTTCTTCTAGGTTTCTTTTTAGTTCGCTATCCATACGAAAATTTACGTTTACTGCTTGTGCCATATATAATGCTTCTTTCTATGTTGTGGTACCATTAGTATATGATATCGTAATGAAATAATGTTTTTCATTGCGATTTATGAAAGTTTACAATTGAACTTCATAACCAATCTCAAAAAGACAAAAGAACTGTCCCTTTGTCTCGTTTGATGTCTGTTACCTTCCTGTTTCTAACATTCTTGCTTTTTCTAAAACCATATTCATTCCATCTGTTCCAGGAAAATGTCCAGAATCTTTAACGATAGTACAAGTAAGATTAGGATTTTGACAATGCTCCACAGTTTTTTGAACATATGTTGTAGACGCAACAATATCCGTATCTCCTTGTATAATCATATATGGAACCTGAATGTTTTTTAATGCTTCTTCTAAATCAACCTGTAGAATTTCTTTCCATAAGGATAAATTCTTACTATAGCCATTAACCATAATAGCTTTAAAATCACGGAATTTATAATCAGGGCTGGTTAACAGTCCCTTGATAACATCTCCCATAGGAGCAGTTTCTCCATTTTTATTGGTATATCCATCTGTATATTTTTTAATGCAACTTGATACTAGTTTTAAATCCGAATTTGTAATGTTTTTTATATCTGTATTCTTAATTGCATCGATATGTTTCCTTGCTTTTTCACTTTTTTGTAGTTCGCTATATACTTCTTCGTTAAAAAATACACTTTTAATGATTTGTCCCCATACAACAACTCCATCAACATTACAGTTTGGCGTTTCAAGAATTTTTGCGCTTAAAATACTTCCCCATGATGTTGCGAACATATATATGGGATTGTTTGGAAATATATTTTTTATTTCTTGAACTAAGTCCTCGGTCATTTTAACAAATGTATCAATGCAAAAGGTATCATCTATTTTCGCATTATTAATTCCGCAACCATATTGATCCAAATAGACCATGATAAGCTCATCTGTGAATTCCGGAAACATTCCTCGACAACCTACAGAAAATGGGATGGGTGAACCAGGACCTCCATGTAAATTAATTACAATTGGAAATTCTTTTTTCTTGCCTTCAATTAATACTTTTTGATTAAACCCTCCCAGATTGAAAGTATATAATTTGGAAATTTCATTATTTTGAATTATTAATTTTCTTCGCTTATTCATGCTTCCCCTCCTAGGGTGGTTCTATGTTTAAATGAAGTGCTTTTGTAACAATAATAAGAAAAACATATTGCTTAAATACGCTACTATCATTATGATAATATTCCACCAATCACATAGACTGCTTCTTCCGGATACCCTTCTGTTTGAGAATAATCATCTTCACAGTAAAAGACAAGATTCGTTATTCCTAGAAAATCTTTGTTATTCTCATAGACCGAATACGACTCTACATACATTCTGTAAGTTTTACCCGAAGTTGTTTGAATATTATAAATTTTACCAGCTATTGTTTGTTCTACTAATTCTCCATCTGTAGAACTACTTCCTTGTATATAATCATTAGGATTGTCATAAGAAATAATTTCACCATCAAAGAATTCCGCTAAGCCTTCAAATTCACCCTCTTGTGCCATGCTATCCACAATGTATGTCCATATTATATAGGTTTAAGGTCATTGGTAATTCATAATCCACAACAACCCGCTGAAGCGCTACATCCCAGAAAAAGACATCATAGATTTCACCTGTATATAACCCGTATTTGGCTCCACTTCCAAGATTTAAATAGCTTCCCTTCCAAATCCAGAGTGCGTATGATGCTCCATCTACATCTGTAGCAATGGTAACACAAGGAAAATGTAAAGTGAAGAAAAGCACCTCCGCAAAGGTGCTTTTGATCATTAATACCTAATTTCGTTCCCAATAAATCAACTTATACGATTTCTTTATAAAGCTCGATAGAAAGTCCGCCGTCTAGCAATGAACCTAATTGTGAAACACCTGTTTTAAAATGTTCTGTTTCATTGTGGATATCAATAGCCCGTTGGTCTATCCAAAATTCAATAAAACAAATTTCATTGGGGTTTTTTATGCTTTGATTTAAAGAATAAGAAAGATTGCCTTTTTCACCACGGCTACCGGCAACTAATGGAGTTGCTGCTTTAATAACTTCTTCAAGTTTTCCGTCTTTAATCTTACCTTTAGCAACAATCTTAATCATAAAATCTCTCCTTGCAATTTTTTGAAATAAAACAATTATTGTGTTTTTAATTGATGATTGGATTATACATCTTCTTTGTTTGAAAATCAAGCAATATAAAATATGTTTAATCACTCGAAAAATTCTGCTTCGTGAATGGTTTTATTTATAACAGTAGCGAAAGCGGTGTTATAAATATGTTGTTCATTTTATTTTATGGGAATTGTTTCTTCATAAGTTTGTGTGATAGTTGTACTTGGGCTATCATTGAAACTATTAAAAGACACCATTGAGATTACAACCATAAAAATATTGAATACAACAATAGCAATGGTTATGCCTAAAATCACTTTCCATATAGTGCGTGAATGCTTGTTTTTAATAGCGAGCTGTTCATTTATTCTTGCAAGTTGCTGTGAAATTTCGTTTTGTTCCGTTTCATTTGCACTTGATTGAAAGCTGCCGCCTAAAAGGTCGCTTGTGGTTACTTCAAAGAAATCTGCGATTTTAATCAGCATTTCAGCGTCGGGAACCGATAACCCTTTTTCCCATTTTGAAATAGTTTGACGAACAACATTTAATCTTATTGCTAATTCTTCTTGCGTAAATCCTCGCTGTTTTCTTAATGACTTGATTGTTTCGTTTAACATAGCAAATACCTCCTTCGCACTTTCATTATAGCTGATATTGGTCCATTGCCGCAAGCAACGCATATTAACATTCGTCATAATAAAGCTAAATATCATATAAACAGCACGCAACCAATAGCGCACCGTTCATTCCATAAATCATCGAAATAATCCCTGTGCAGCAATCGTAACATAAGCAAAATGGAATGTAAAGGAAACACCCGCTAAAGTGGCGGAACAATGGCTCCATCATTTTTAAGAATTCAATGTTACAAAAAAATGTGGGGTATGTAGTAGCGCTGTTTTTTTCCTGCGCCACACCATGCAAACTGCCTTGACAAGGTACGGCGGGTGGTATATAATAAAATACGATAAAGTAGCGTTTGTGTGGGCGGTTTTGGCTGCCATTTATACACAAAAATACCATCAATACAGCATGAAATGGAGATTATCATGGAAAGAATTAAAACCATCGAAACTCGCGATCTAAAAGGCAGCGTTAAGGTTGGCGGTTGTGGCGAATGCCAGACTTCTTGCCAGTCTGCTTGCAAAACCTCTTGTGGTGTTGCAAATCAGCCTTGCGAAAAGTAATCACAAACGAACGTTTTAAGGCGGAGTGCCGCATCTGTTTTGTTTGAGCGGCGCATCTTTAAAAGGAAAAGTTTGAATGCCACCCAATGCGCGGTGGCATTTTTTATCAGTATTTATTAGGAATTATAAAGAGGAAAAGAACATTGGTACATCAATATCAGCTTAACGGCTATAATATCGTGCTCGATACCGCAAGTGGCTCTATTCATGCAGTGGATGTGGTTGCTTATGATATGATTGCGCAGTTTAAACAGGTTCCGAAGCAGGCGCTTATCGCATCGCTTGCTGAAAAATATAATAATTTACCAGACGTCACATTGCAAGATTTAGAAGATTGCTATGAGGATATTGAGGCACTTGAAGCAGCGGGTAAGCTCTTCACCAATCACGATTATTCTGGCATTGCGTCTGATTTTAAAAATAAAAGCAAGGTCATCAAAGCCCTCTGCCTTCACGTTGCCCATACCTGCAACTTAAATTGCAGCTATTGCTTTGCGGCGCAGGGCAAATATAACGGCGACCATGGCACTGCCCTGATGAATTTTGAGGTCGGCAAACAAGCGTTTGATTTCCTGATTGCAAATTCTGGCACCCGCCGCAATTTAGAGGTCGATTTCTTTGGTGGTGAGCCACTGATGGACTGGAGCGTTGTCAAACAGCTTGTAGCCTATGCGCGCACGCTAGAGCCCCTTCATAACAAAAAATTCCGCTTCACCCTCACCACCAATGGTGTGTTGATTGATGATGATGTCATCGATTTTGCCAATCGTGAAATGCAAAATGTGGTGCTCTCGCTTGATGGGCGCAAAGAGGTGCATGACGCTTTGCGCGTGGATTACAAGGGCAAGGGTAGCTATGATTTGATTGTGCCCAAATTCCAAGAATTTGTAAAGCGCCGCGGTGGTAAAGGCTACTACATGCGCGGCACCTATACCCATAATAATGTAGATTTCACCAATGATATTTTCCACATGACGGATTTGGGCTTCCGCGAGCTTAGTATGGAGCCAGTGGTTTGTGACCCGAGTGATCCCTATGCGCTGACCCAAGAAGATTTACCAAAGCTGTTTGAACAATACGAAATCTTAGCAAAAGAAATGCTCAAGCGTGAAGAGGAAGGTGATCCCTTTACCTTCTATCACTATACCCTTGACCTTGCGCATGGCCCCTGCGTGTATAAGCGTGTCACAGGCTGTGGCAGTGGCACAGAATATATGGCAGTCACTCCTTGGGGCGATTTATACCCCTGCCACCAGTTTGTGGGCGATGGCAAATATTGTCTTGGTAACATCTGGGAAGGGGTAAAAGATATCGCAGCGCAGGATGAATTCCGTAGTTGCAATGTCTACACCCGCGAGGCATGTAAAGAATGTTGGGCAAATCTATATTGCTCTGGCGGTTGTGCCGCTAATGCCTTCCATGCGACAGGCAGTATCAATGGCATTTATGAATATGGCTGTGACCTATTCAAAAAGCGGATTGAGTGTGCCATCATGATGCAGGTGGCGAAGGCAAAATAACGCAGCTTTTCATGCGCTATCTTTTTGTGCTGAGTGACCGCTCAGCTGCCTTGGAAAAGGAGAAATGAATGCAAACCCCCATTTTTGATTTTGTGCAGCAATATCAGCAAAGTGGCAACGTGCGCTTTCACATGCCTGGGCACAAGGGGCGCTCTGTTTTAGGCTGCGAAGGGCTAGATATCACCGAGATTGCGGGTGCGGATAATCTGCAACACCCAGAAGCCGGCGGTATCATCACCCAAAGTGAGCAGAATGCAACTGAGTTATTTGGCACCGCACATACCTATTATTCCGCGGGTGGTTCCAGTGCTTGTATCAGTGCCATGCTTTATCTTGCAAAACTTTGCGCCCCTGCACCGCGCAAGGGGCGCATTTTGGCAGGGCGCAATGCGCATAAGGTCTTTATTCAGAGCTGTGCCCTGCTTGATATGCAGCCCACTTGGCTTTACCCATCGTCAGAGCAAGCGCAAGGACTTTGCGCCTGCCCCATTTCTCCCACTGCACTTGCGCAACAGCTTGCCGCGCAACAGGCGGTGGATATGCTGCCGATGGCAGTGTATATCACGTCGCCCGATTATCTGGGCAACCTTGCGGATATCGCGGGGCTTTCAGCGGTTTGCGCACAATATGCGTTGCCGCTCCTCGTGGATAATGCGCATGGTGCGTATCTGAAATTTTTGCAGCCATCGCAGCACCCGATTGACCAAGGCGCGGCGATGTGCGCTGATTCTGCCCATAAAACCTTACCTGTGCTGACGGGCGGGGCATATTTACATATTGCGAACGGTGTGAAAAACTCCCTGCCACAAGCAGATAGCGCTGCGATAGATGAAGGAATGCAGTCGCTTTATTGTGCCCATGCCAAGGCGGCGCTTTCGCTGTTTAGCTCTACCAGTCCATCTTATTTAATCTTACAATCGCTTGATGTATGCAATGCCTATCTTGCAGGGGAATACCCGGCGGAATTAGCAGACTGTGTGCAGCGTGTGGCAATGCTGAAAGATACACTGCGCAGCCATGGCGATGTGGTGTGTGATAGTGAGCCACTCAAGATAGTGATGGATTGCCGTATTGCTGAAAAACGTGTTGCGTTTGCGCCTCAGCGCGCAGCGGATGAATTAGAGGAACAGGCATCCGATATAAAAATAGCAAATAAACACGCGGCCGCAATCGTAGATGTCGTGAATGGTGAAGCTCTAGCGGAATATCTGCGAGGGCAGGGGATAGAGGTCGAATTTGCTGACCCAGATTTTCTCGTTTGCATGTGCACCCCGCAAAATACGGCACAAGATTTTGCGCGGCTAGCGGCTGCTTTGTGTGCAAGGGAAATCCCGCAATGCTTAGAGAAAGGGCAAATCCCCTTTGCCGCCACGATAGGTGAAGATAAAACCAATGCGCGCACCACCACCTGCACCTTGCGTGAGGCGATGTTTTCCACAGGAGAAGAAATTCTTGTGGAAAACGCAGTGGGCAGAACTTGCCGCATGGCAAATGTCGCTTGCCCGCCCGCGATTCCCATTGTAGTGAGTGGTGAGGTGATCACCAAACAAGACGTCAATCTGTTTCGGTATTACGGTATCGAGACAGTCAATGTAATCAAGGAGGGTTAATCAATGCTACATTTCACTAAATCCATCGGCAATTGTGGCGCAACGTTGACTGCGTATATTCACGATTATGAGGCGGTAATGCCGCAGATGGAAACTCGCCCCGCTATTTTAATCTGCCCCGGCGGTGGCTATGCGATTGTTTCCCCGCGCGAAGGCGAGCCCATTGCGCTTGCGTTTATGAAGATGGGCTTTCATGCCTTTGTGCTGCAGTATACGGTGCAGGGCGCCGCAGCCATTGAAGAAACGGGCAAGGTGCCAGAAGCTGCCCTTGGGATGCAACCCCTATCAGAAATTGCCGAGGCAATGCAGCTCATTCGTGGCAAGGCAGCGGAATGGCGCGTCATTCCTGATAAAATTGCAGTCTGCGGCTTTTCGGCAGGGGCACATTTGGCGGGTAGCCTTGGGGTGCTCTACGCAAACCCAGAACTTTGTGCCGCCCGTGCAGCTACCCCTGCGCAGTTGCGTCCAGATGCTATGATTTTATCCTATCCAGTCATCAGCGAAGGCGAATTTGCGCATGTAAATTCCTTCTTGCACCTTGCAGGTGAAGATGCGCCACAGGCAGTGCGTGATCAATATTCCCTTGAAAAACAGGTGGATGCCAATACGCCACCCGCCTTTTTGTGGCATACGGTAGATGATGCCGTGGTGCCAGTAGAAAATAGCTTGCTGATGGCAACTGCTCTGCAAAAAAACAAGGTGCCATTTGAGATGCATTTGTTTGATAGTGGGATACATGGGCTATCCCTATGCACCGCTAGTGTTAACACTCCAAACCCACATGCATCTGCATGGCTAGGCTTGTGTGAAGAATGGTTGAAAAAACAATTTAATCTTGCTTGGTAAAAAATAGCTTGTGCAGATACATGAAACATACCCCTTCGATAGAACCAGTTCTTTGCCCAGACCCAAAGAAAAAACGCAATAAAACAAAAAGAAAGAGAGGCACACTATGAAACAAACGTATAAGATTTGCAAAAAAGGCGAGTACCATCGCGAGGATTTTTCGCACGATGAAACAGGTAAGTTTAAATCCAAGGCAGAAGGCATTGCCGCCATGGAAAAAAACCTAGTAAAAATTAATGAGCTGCAACAAAAGCTATACGCAGAGAAAACAGAGGGTGTCATCTTTTTGTTTCAAGCGATGGATGCTGCGGGTAAGGATGGCACCATCCGCGCAGTGTTGAGCTGTTTGTCGCCCCATGGGGTGACAGAGCATGCATTCAAAGCACCAACAAGTGAAGAGCGTGGGCACGATTTTCTGTGGCGCGTTGCGAAGTGCGCCCCCGAAAAAGGCGAAATGGCAATTTTCAATCGCAGTCATTATGAGGATGTGTTAGTAGGCAAGGTGCATTCTTTATATAAAACGCAACCACATGCAGCACATATCGACCAAGAGGAAATCATCGAGCGCCGTTACAAGGATATTTGCAACTGGGAAGAATATCTGTACCATAACAGTGTGCGGATTGTCAAAATCTTTTTGAATGTTAGCAAAGAAGAGCAATCAAAACGCTTTTTGTCCCGCATTGAAGAGCCACAAAAGAATTGGAAGTTTAGCCTAAATGATGTGAAAGAGCGGGAATATTGGGATGATTACCAAAAAGCATTTGAGGATGCAATCGATGCAACTGCGAGCGAGGAATGCCCTTGGTATGTTGTGCCCGCAGACCACAAATGGTACATGCGCTATCTTGTCAGCGAAATTATCCTAGATACCCTCAAAGAAATGAACCCACAATGGCCTACGGTCAGCGATGCACAGCGAGAATTGATGCAGCAATATAAGAAGTCTTTAGAAGATTGATTGCATTACGCAATAGAATAAATAGGTGTCGCAAAGGCGATGCACTGTCCCCCAAAACAATTGTTTTTCTGTAAAAAACAGAATGCACTTATTTTGGGGGATTTTTGTGTTTGTATGCAACCTATTTCGTGTGAAGAATGGGTTAAGTGAATTGTGTTCAAGTGTTACAATAAAGTAACATAAAATTTGTGTAAAGTGTTAATAAAGAATGAAAATGTGGGAAAAACGTTGTAAAATAAGCACCTTGCTACATAAAAAATGCGTGATATAATAAAGTTATTGGAAAAATTCCTTTTGGGAAAGGGGAATTTTAGTTTGCAAAAAATGTGTGTTATTTTATGGAGGAGTTACTTATGAAAAACATTATTTCTCGCCGTCAGTTCCTAAAAGCTGCAGGCGTAAGTGCAGTAGCAGCAACTAGCGCAAGCATGATGACCGCTTGCAGCAGTGGCGCAGCAGGCGATGACGAAATCGCAGTTGGTTTGCTTGGCCCCAAAACTGGTGATGTTTCGGTTTACGGCATCTCGGTTATGAACGGCGCAAACCTTTACTTTAACGAAGTAAATGCAGCAGGCGGCGTAAACGGCAAACAGCTTGTTATTGTTGAAAAAGACGAACAGGGCGATGAAACCCAGGCTGTTACCTGCTTCACCCAAATGGTTGATGAAGGTATCGTTGGTCTAGTTGGTGACGTTACCACCACCCCAACCCTTGCTGTTGTAGCAGAAAGCCAGGCTTATAACATGCCTATGGTTACTGCTTCGGCAACTGCTGCTTCGGTTACTTATGATGAAGAAACCGGCACTGTATGGGAAAACGTTTATCGTTCTACCTTTATCGATCCTTTCCAGGGCACTAAAATGGCTGATTACGCGTTTGAAGTACTTGGCATGACCCAAGTTGCAATCATTGCTGAAAACGCTGCTGACTATCAGCAGGGTCTTGCAACTAGCTTCCAGGCTGAATTTGAAGCACTTGGCGGCACCATCACTTCGGTACAGGGCTATGCAACTGGCGACGTTGATTACAAAGCACAGCTCACCACCATCCAGAGCACCAATCCAGATGGTGTTTACTGCCCTAACTACTATGAGCAGGTTGGTAGCATCCTGACTCAAGCACGTGAAATCGGTCTTGACGTTCCTTTCATGGGCGGCGACGGTTGGGATGGTGTTAGCAATGAAGGCGCACAGTACGCTTCTGCTGACGCATTGACTGATTGCTATTTCTGTGCAAACTACGCTGCAGGCGCAAGCGAAGCATTTGAATCTGCTTACCTCGATACCTATGGTTCTGTTTATCCTAATGGTTTTGCACCTCTTGGCTACGATGCAGCGATGACGCTTGTTGCAGGTATTGAAGCTGCAGAAGCTGCAGGCGCAGAAGTTGGTTCTGACGAATACAAACAGGCTATCATTGATGGCATCGACGTTGCAACCATCGAAGGTGTTACCGGCACCTTTACCTTCGACGAATACAACAACCCCATCAAAACTGCTTCTATCATCACCTTCATTGACGGTGTTGCTACCTACGTAGAAAACTACTAATTTTGATGATCGCAACTAGTTTGCAAATCAAACAATAAAACAAAAAAGAGCGCGAAGAACCCTGTGCTGTGCAAGCAAAAAGGGACTTCGCCTCTTTTGTATATGCGGGGTTTGTGATATCGAGAAAACATCACAAATTCACGCTGAAAGTCCGTAACAGTTTCAAAAAGAAAGGACGCATCGTAATGACATTTTTTATCAGTCAGCTGATGAATGCGCTTCAGCTTGGCAGTATTTATGCACTAATCGCGCTAGGGTATAGCATGGTTTACGGCATTATCCTGCTACTTAACTTCGCACATGGTGATATCATCATGGTGGGTGCCTATGTTTCGTGGGCATGCATGAGTGTATTTGGTTTACCTCCAATTGTGGCGGTGCTTGCAACCGTTGTGGTTTGTACAGTGCTTGGTGTGGCGATTGAGCGCATTGCCTATCGCCCCTTGCGCGGAGCACCTCGTATCTCGTTATTGATTACGGCCATTGGTGTTGCGTTCTTCCTGGAATACACGGCATCCCTCCTCTTGGGCTCGGGCGCAAAAGTGGTTCCCTCTTATTTTGAAAACCAGGTATTTAGTGTCTTGGGCGCAACGGTTAGCCTTACCTCGATTATCACAATCGTGGTCATGGTTTGCTCTATGCTTGTGCTTACCTTCCTTGTCCAAAAAACAAAGCTCGGCAAAGCCATGCGCGCTGTGTCTGAGGATATGAGTGCAGCGCAGTTGATGGGGATTGATATCAACCGCACCATTTCTTTTACCTTTGCAGTGGGTTCTGCCCTTGCGGGTATCGGTGCGGTGCTCTATTGTAGCTCTTACCCACAGGCAACCCCTACCATGGGCTCAATGCTCGGCCTAAAGGCATTTATCGCTGCGGTTTTGGGTGGGATTGGTTCTATCCCCGGCGCGATGATTGGAGCGCTGTTCATCGGTCTTTCAGAAACATTTTTCACCGCCATCGGGCTTTCTGCTTGGAAGGATGCCGTTACATTTTTGATTTTGATTATTGTGCTCATTTTCAAACCAACTGGTTTGTTAGGGCGCAAGATGCAAGAGAAAGTTTAAGGGGGGCAAGATGATGAAAGATACTTATAAAAAAATCTCAATGCCCAAACGTTATCTCATGAACACCGTCTTGGTGGCACTGTTGTTTGGTCTTGTTGCGTTCCTTTCTACCTGTGTATTAAGCAACTATCAGAATTACATTCTGCTTCTTGTGGGCATTAATATCATCCTAGCCATTTCGCTTAACGTTGCAACGGGTTATCTTGGGCAGTTGCCACTGGGTCATGCAGGCTTTATGTCGGCGGGTGCATATACCTGTGCTCTTTTCACAAAATATAGCCCTCTGCCAGAAGGCATCAGCTTTTTGATTGGTCTGATTTTAGGCGGGCTAGTGGCAGCGTTATTTGGCATTTTGATTGGTGTGCCTGCCCTGCGCCTTGCCGGTGACTATATCGCCATTGTTACCCTCGGCTTTGGTGAAATTATCCGTATCACCCTCAATAATATCGATAGTGTGATTGGGATGGATTTGTTCTATGGTGCAAATGGTCTGAAAAATATCCCCAAATACTCCGATTACACAAGTGTGTTCCTCTGTGTCGCATTTGCCTGCTTTGCCATTCATACCATGATGAAATCAAAACATGGTCGTGCGGTGCTTGCGGTGCGTGATAACGAAATTGCGGCGGAATCTTGCGGTGTGCAAACCACCTATTACAAGGTTATGGCCTTCGCGTTCTCTGCTTTCTTTGCCGGGGTTGCAGGTGGCTTATACGCATGTTGTATCGGTATCCTGAACCCTTCCAACTTCGACTTCATGAAATCGATTGAAATCCTTGTTATGGTTGTTTTGGGTGGTATGGGCTCGATGATTGGTTCTATCCTTTCGGCAACGGTACTTACCATCCTGCCAGAGGCACTGCGTAGCTTCTCGGATTACCGCATGGTGGTGTATTCGCTTGTGCTTATCCTAATGATGATTTATAAACCTGGTGGTTTGTTTGGCACCTACGATTTCTCGATGAGCAAGCTCGTTGAAAAATTTATCAATCGCAAAGCAATCGCCGCCGCCAAAGCAGCGGATGAAAAAGAAGGGGAGGAAGCATGATGCAAGATCAGAAATTATATAGTATCCCCAGTGGCGGTTTTTTGACCGAACGCGATAAAGATGAGCCACCTATCCTAGATGTGCGCGGCCTTGGAATTGATTTCGGTGGCTTAACTGCCGTAGATGATTTTAATCTGATGATTGGCCGCCGTGAAATTGCCGGTTTAATCGGTCCTAACGGTGCGGGTAAAACCACTGTTTTTAACCTTTTGACCAATGTATATCAGCCAACACGCGGGTCAATTTTAATTAATAACGTGCCTACCGCAGGCAAAAAAACCTATCAAATCAACCGCATGGGTGTGGCACGTACCTTCCAGAACATTCGCTTGTTTACCAATATGTCGGTAATTGATAACGTAAAGGTCGGTTTAAGCCAGTCAATGGATTACAACCTTGCCAGTGCCATTACCCGCTTGCCTAATTTCTGGAAACAGGAAAAGGTGGCAAACGAAAAAGCGTTAGAATTGCTCTCTATTTTCCACATGGAAGATTTAGCGGATACAGAAGCAGGCGCGTTGCCTTATGGTGCACAGCGCCGCCTCGAAATCATCCGTGCACTTGCGACCAATCCAAAGCTGTTGCTGCTCGATGAGCCTGCTGCGGGTATGAACCCTTCGGAAACCACAGATTTGATGAATACCATTCGTCAAATCCGCGATGATTTTGACATTGCAATCATGTTGATTGAGCATGATATGAGCCTAGTTATGGGTATCTGTGAAGGTATTGCGGTGCTTAACTTTGGTCGCGTAATTGCAAAAGGTACACCAGAAGAAATCCGCAACAATCCTGCGGTTGTCGAAGCGTATCTTGGCAAGAAGGAGGGGTAAGCAATGGCAAATACAGTGTTAAAAGTAGAAGATATTAACGTATATTATGGTGCAATTCATGCCATTCGTGACATTTCGTTCCATGTAGAAGAAGGCGAAATTGTTACCCTAATCGGTGCGAATGGTGCGGGCAAATCGACCAATCTTAAAACAATCTCTGGTCTGTTGCGTAGTAAAACTGGCGATGTGACCTTCCGCGGGAATAGCATCAAAGCATTGCCTGCACATAAAATTGTTGAGGCAGGGCTTGCCCACGTGCCAGAAGGGCGCCATGTATTCTTGCACATGTCGGTACAGGAAAACCTAGAAATGGGTGCCTATACCCAGAAGAAATCGACCATTGAGCCAAATTTAGAGCGTGTTTTTGCACGCTTTCCCCGCTTGAAAGAGCGCCGCAAACAGATGGCGGGTACTCTTTCGGGTGGTGAGCAGCAGATGCTTGCAATGGGGCGCGCTATGATGAGCGGCTCAAACTTTCTGATGCTTGACGAACCTTCGATGGGGCTTGCACCTTTGCTTGTTGCAGAAATTTTTGAAATTATCAAAGAACTCAATAAGGAAGGCATGACCATTTTACTTGTAGAACAAAATGCACAGATGGCGCTTTCGATTGCTGACCGTGCCTATGTTCTAGAAACAGGGCGTGTCGTCATGGAAGGCACTGGCGCAGAGCTGTTGCATGATGAAAGTGTACAAAGCGCATACCTGGGCGGCGAATAAAGCTGTGACACAACAAAGCATAAAATATATTGTTTTAATATGAATTAAAACCACGGTGATGTGAAATTTGTTTTTGCATTGCCGTGGCTTTTGTTTGTTGTTCACATTTTTTTTGCAATAAAGGTTGTAGAGCAACGGGAAAAATGGTATAATAAATAGGTAAATAAAATGAACTATTTTAACGCGGCCGATATCACTGTTTAATATAAGGAGAAAATGAAATGCGTGAGTATATCATTACAACCGACAACAATTCTGACTTGCCCAAAGCGTATTATCAAGAAGCGGGTGTGCCATGTGCCGCTTTAAGCTATATGATGAATGACGTCATGTATGATGGTCTTAATAGAACCCAAACGGATCAGGAGTTTTATGCCGCTGTGCGTGCGGGTGCCATGCCTGTGACCCAGCAAGTAAACCCAGAAAACAGCAAAGCGTTGTTTGAGCCTTATGCAAAGCAGGGGCTTGATATCTTACATCTTGCCTTTAGCAGTGGTCTAAGCGGCACCTATCAGAGTAACTGCATTGCCGCAGAAGAAATCCGTGAGGAATATCCAGATTGTAACATCGTTGTGATTGATACCCTCTGTGCTTCAATGGGGCAGGGATTTTTGGTGTCTGAGGCAGTAAAGCGCCACAAAGACGGCATGTCGATGCAAGACTTGATTGCTTGGGTAGAAGCAAATAAACTAAACATTGTGCACGAAGTGCTCGCGGATGATTTGTTCCACTTGCAGCGTGGTGGGCGCATCAGCAAGGCAGCAGCTGTGTTTGGCTCTGCGCTGAATGTAAAACCTCTTATTCAGGTCAATAATGAGGGTAAGCTCGTTTCCTTCGGCAAACAGCGTGGACGCAATGCGGGGATTGCATTCCTTGCAAACAACCTTGCGAAAAAGATTGATGTGAAACAGTGTGAGCGTGTATGCATCTCACACAGCGATTGCATTGAAGATGTAGAAAAATTGATGGATCTTGTGCGCGAAAAAACAAGCGTGACTGATTTCACTGTTAGCTACATCGGGCCAACCATCGGTGCACATACCGGTGCGGGCACCATTGCTCTTTTCTACTTTGCTGCAAACCGTGATGCTTAATCGTTGCCGTTGGGCGGGTGCTTATCGCACGAACCTGCAAAAAGCAGATGCGTGTGTTTTTTCTAAACGCGTATTTAGCATGTACGCTCCTGTTCTCGTATAAAAATCGATATCATAACAAATAAAAGCAGCCTACCGTAACCTTTTTGCGTTACGATAGGCTGCTTTTTTGCGGTGCTAGCAGGCTTGCATTAATCTTGAAAGATGATGCAATTAGCCTTTCTGGTAGTTCTGGCAAAAGTGAGGGGTTTCCACACTGTTGCAGGCGCCAGGGGCACACTGCTCGGTTACTTTAATCTGGGATAGGTTGCATTTGTTGCAGCCTACATTGTGTACGCAACCGCATACATCACAAATTACACCTGTGTTTTCCATTTTTATCACCACCTTTGTAGTGATAGTCTTTCCACAAAGAGAACAGATTATACAGGGGTATCTGTTAAAATAAGATCTGCTTTTTCTGGGATGTGATAGGTGCTGAAATATTTCTCTTCCATCGGGATCCATTTTTGTTTGAATTCCTTTGCCCATGCTGCGCCGTTGCGGGCTAGGATGCGTTTATTTTGCGTTTTCGGGTCGATGGTTACAAAAATACGCAGATTAGCATATTGCAGAAAATAGGGGTGATGTGCATAGGAGCCTTCCACCACTCGCCAACGGTTTGTAGGAATATGTCGCATCTCTCCCAGTTGCATGGTCGCGCAGTGGAACTTTTGATAGGAAAAGCCATGCGAACATCTTAAAAAGGGCAGCACCTCTATGCCAAAGCGCTCATAGTCTACATTTCCACCAGGGGTGCTAAGCCGTATAGGGGTGCGTTTATCGGGCGGTAAAAAGAAATCGTCCATTTGGATTGCTTGCGTTTGCAATACATTGGCAAGTGCGGTGGCAAGGGTAGTTTTTCCTGCGCCACAGCGTCCATCTATCGCAAGCACAACTGCCTTGTTTTCTAGGGGAGTAGGCAGCGTGATAAGCCGCTCTAGCAGGGGCAACAGGGGCAAAAACCGTCTACGGATTAATCGATAAGCAGGCTGTTCGGCAACGCGATAAGCCTCACTATGGTGCACCGCACGAATGCCGCCAGTTTGGTATAGGGTAAGGGCGGTAATCCATGTTGTGTGCGAAAATGGCAGTTGATTGGCAAGGGCAAGCGCGGTGATTTCTGCCACATTCTCCTCGAAACGCTGTGCAAGGTGCGAGGGGATCTCTTGCGCGTCAGTTTGCACGGTGGGCACAATCTGCTGGTGGGTATCATCGCTGATTGTGTGCACTGGTGCAGCTGTGCTTGGCAGGGCTTGGGTGCTATCAAGAAAGAGTGAGAAAAGCCACTGTGCAGGTAAATTTTTTGCCTTCCAAACCCGCAAATTAATGCGGCAGAAATCAGTAGAAATCACTTCAACCAAAGGTTCTGCCAGGGTGGTTTGCCGCCCTGCTGTGGCGAATTCCTGCTCAAAATAGCTGCGTGCACCGATGGGGTCACTTAATAAATGCTCTGCGCCAAAGGTGGCTTGATAGCATAGTTTTAAGGCATCTTGCGGGATGAAACTAGGATGCAAGGCACATTGCTCTTTGAGGATTTCTGTAAAGGAAGAATTCATCGCTTTAGCTCCGCTTCGTGGATTTTGTTTTCTTGTTCATATCGCTCAATCTTATGGTCTAAGCGTGCGAGCACTGCCTGTTGATTGGCAATGCGCTGCGCAAGTTGCTCTCTTTGTTCAATTAGAATATTTTTGCGCGCTTCACTGGTTTCCGCGCCTTGGTGAAATAAGGTCACATAAGAAATTAAAGCCTCGATTGGCAGCCCTGCGCTGCGCATACAGTGGATAAACTGTACCCAACGACAATCGTCCTGCGTATAATCACGAATGCCACCGCGTGAGCGGTGCACCTGTGGAAGTAGCCCGATGCGCTCATAATAGCGCAGGGTATCAGGGGTTAAATCGAATTGTTTTGCAACCTGTGCAATTGTCATGGCAATCACCTCAGCGTATCTGGATGGATTATGTGCGGACAAAATTCAATAGGATATCACAGCGGCGCATGGATACAGGGTATCTGCATATTGGGGATTGCGTGTAATACAGGCTTATGTTTCGCTGTGTTGGTATTTGTTTAGTCCCTGTTTCTCGAGTGCTTTTACTAGGGCAGGCACTAAAATTAATTGGATGATAATACCGGGGATTGCAGAGAACAATGCACCCGAAAGGAAGGCGCTCATGGGGAAACTGGTGCCCGAAAAACCGAGCATCGCAAACTGTGCACAACCCCAAATCACGCGTCCAGAGATCATAGCTGCAATTAGTATAACATAAATGTTCACTAAAGTGTGCTTTACACGTGAATAAAGTGCGCCGCAGACCAAACCATATACCGCCATTTCAAATGCCATGCCGATAGCGGTGGGGTACATATAGGGCATACCAATCCAAAGTGAGCGCAAAATAGGAGAGATAAATCCAATGGCAAGGGCGTATGGCCAGCCTACTAAAAAGCCACAAAGCAACACAGGTAAGTGCATTGGTAGCAGCATACTACCAATTTCAGGAATTTGCATTGTGAAAAAAGGTAGCACCATGGCAAGGGCTAAGAAGAATGCGGAAAGAACGATTTTTTTTGTTTTGTTTGATCTCATTACTAAAATACTCCTTGTTTTTATTTGGTTAGTGTAAGCGAACTGTTGCAATTGGTTTGAGAATGTGCTATACTACATATTGTGTTTTGGCTTTCAATTAAAACAGAAATGAACAATATATGCAGTTTGCTTGCTTTTTTTGCAAGCGTGCGAATAAGGTCTTATCTTAAGATATATCTATGATAAACCTTAGAGTTTGCTCTAAGTCAAGCGCCTTTTGCGGATTTTTTTAAAAAGTCAAAAGATAGGAATGGTTACTAATAAGTGCCCCGACCGAATTGTTCGGGAATATAGATAGTAATTCATATCGTTAGCGTATGAAATGTGTGTAAGGTGCGAATTTTTACAACTTTCGTTGACGCTAGAAGCACTATTGTGATAATATTATCAATGTTCGCAAGAGTTATAGTAAAAATTGTTTTTGCGTTTTTAAGATTTTCTTCTACCAACGAGAGGAAGGATACTAAAAAACGGAAAAACAGCTAAAAAGGGGACGATGAAGCACCGCTTCATGACGATAAAAAGTTGCCTTTCCTTTTGGGCGACACACCGATTGTAGGAGGATTTTTAAATGAACGCAGCATGGGCGAATTTTAAGAACGGCGTATGGGAAAAAGAAATCAACGTACGCGACTTTATCCAAAAAAACTATACCCCTTATCTGGGTGATGACACATTCCTAGCAGGTCACACTACTGCAACCCATACACTTTGGGCGCAGGTAATGGATTTGACCAAGCAAGAACGCGAAGCAGGTGGTGTGCTCGATATGGACACCAAAATTGTTTCGGGTGTTGATGTGCACGATGCAGGCTACCTAAACAAAGACCTAGAAACCATCGTTGGTTTCCAGACAGATAAACCTTTCAAACGTTCGTTGCAGCCTTATGGCGGTATCCGCATGGCAGAAAAAGCCTGCGCAGACAACGGCTATAAAGTAGACGAAGAAATCAGCAACTTCTTTGATACCCATCGCAAAACACACAATGCAGGTGTATTTGATGCTTATACCGCAGAAATGCGTGCTTGCCGCTCTAGCCACATTATCACTGGCTTACCCGATGCTTACGGTCGTGGCCGTATCATTGGCGATTACCGCCGCATTGCACTTTATGGTGTAGACCGTCTGATTGAAGACAAAATGCAGCAGAAAGATTCCACTCGTACCGTAATGTACTCGGATGTCATTCGTGAGCGCGAAGAGCTAAGCGAACAGATTAAAGCCCTCAAAAAGCTAAAAAATCTTGGCGCAAAATACGGTTTTGACATTGGTCGCCCTGCTGAAAACGTACAGGAAGCAATCCAGTGGACTTACTTCGGTTACCTTGCGGCAGTAAAAGACCAGAACGGCGCAGCGATGAGCCTTGGCCGCACCTCTACCTTTATTGATATCTACGCAGAGCGTGACCTTGCAAATGGCACCTTTACCGAACAGCAAGTTCAAGAATTCATTGACCATTTCGTCATGAAACTACGCTTAGTTAAGTTTGCACGTACCCCAGAATACAACAACCTATTCTCGGGCGACCCAACATGGGTTACCGAATCGATTGGTGGTATCGGCATTGATGGTCGTCCTCTTGTTACCAAGATGTCCTTCCGTTACTTGCAGACCCTTGTAAACCTTGGTACTGCTCCAGAACCAAACCTAACTGTTTTGTGGTCGACCCAGTTGCCTGCAGAGTTCAAAAAGTTCTGTGCGAAAATGTCTATCCTTTCGTCCTCTATCCAGTACGAAAACGATGACCTCATGCGTGTGACCAGTGGTGATGACTACGCGATTGCTTGCTGCGTATCACCCATGCGCGTTGGTAAAGAAATGCAGTTCTTTGGCGCACGTGCAAACCTTGCAAAATGCCTACTGTACGCAATCAATGGCGGTGTAGACGAAGTAAGCAAGAAACAAGTTGGTCCTAAATTCCGCCCAATCGAAGGTGATTACCTAGATTACGCAGAAGTATGGGATCGCTACAAAGATATGATGAAATGGCTTGCAGGTGTTTATGTAAACACCCTAAACATCATTCATTATATGCATGACAAATACTGCTACGAAGCATTGCAGTTGTCCTTGCATGATAAAAAGGTTACCCGTTGGTTCGCAACTGGTATCGCGGGTCTTTCCGTTGTTGCTGACTCCCTCTCTGCTATGAAATATGCGAAGGTAAAAGTAATCCGTGATGCTGATGGTATCGCAGTAGATTACGAAATCGAAGGCGATTTCCCTAAATACGGCAACGATGATGACCGTGCAGATGAGCTTGCAGCTGATCTAGTACACACCTTCATGCAGTTTGTACGTGGCAACCACACTTACCGCAATTCTGTTGCGACCACCTCTATCCTTACCATCACTTCTAACGTTGTTTACGGTGGTGCAACTGGTTCTACTCCAGATGGACGTAAAGCAGGTGTTCCATTCGCGCCTGGTGCAAACCCCATGCACAAACGCGACCAAAATGGTGCAGTTGCATCTCTTGCTTCTGTTTCCAAACTGCCATTCAGCGATTCTCGCGATGGTATTTCTAACACCTTCTCCATCGTGCCTGATGCACTGGGCAAAGAAGGTGGCGCATTCATCGGTGATTTAGAGGTAGAAATCGAAGGTTTCACTCCTGCTGATGGTGTAGCAATCGTAACCGATAAGGGCTGCGCAGAAGGCCGCTGCTAATTCGTTGGCGACAACCTCGTTTCGCTGCTTTTATATAGATACACTTTTTAAAAATACAGCTTTATAACAAATAGTAAAGGAGAATAATCATTATGGCACTTGTAAATGATACTCAGATCAACAACCTCGTTTCGCTTTTGGATGGCTATGCTGAAAAAGGCGGCCATCATCTAAATGTAAACGTGTTCACCAAAGACACCCTACTTGATGCACAGGCTCACCCAGAAAACTATCCTCAGCTTACCGTGCGCGTTTCGGGTTACGCAGTAAACTTCAACAAGCTCACTAAAGTGCAGCAGGATGAAGTTATCTCCCGTACCTTCCACGACGCTATCTAATGTTAGGTCAGATTCATTCGCTTGAGAGTTTTGGGACAGTGGATGGCCCCGGTGTGCGCTTTGTTGTGTTCATGCAGGGGTGCCCGATGCGCTGTAAATATTGTCACAATCCAGATACCTGGTCGCGTGAAGGCGGCAAGGCTGTTTCGATTGCAGAAATTTTGGCGCAATACCAGAAAAACTTGCCTTTCTACAAAAACGGTGGCATCACCGTAACCGGGGGCGAGCCGCTCTGGCAAATTGAATTTGTCACAGAACTTTTTGTGCAGGCAAAGGCGCAGGGAATTCACACTTGTTTAGATACCAGTGGAGTTACCTTCCGCAAGGATGATGCCGCAGTGCTTGCACAAATGGATGCCCTGCTTGCCGTGACGGATTTGGTCATGCTTGATATTAAGCATATTGAGGATGTCCCGCACAAGGAATTGTGTGGGCATGGCAATGCGAATATCCTGCAATTTGCGCAGTATATTGATGCAAAGGCGGTGCCACTCTTGGTGCGCCACGTCATTGTGCCAGGCATTACCGATAAGCCACAAGAGCAGTATGCGCTTGGTCGCTTTTTGGGCACCTTAAAGCATATCAAAGCATTTGATGCACTGCCGTACCATACCATGGGTGAGGTGAAATACCAAAACTTGGAGATGGAATATCCCCTTGCGGGGGTGCCGTCCCTGCCCAAAGAAAAGGCGGTTGAGGCGCGCGATTGGGTGCTGCGAGGCATTCGAGATTTGCGCCAAGGTTTGCCCTGCCCAGTGGAATTACAGTAATTATCAAAGATAAAAAATGCGTTAGAACACAGCGGTTTGCTGATGTCCTAACGCATTTTTGTTGTAATTTGCTGTTTGTCGGTTTTGCTGTTTGTCGGTTTTGCTGTTTGTCGGTTTTGCTGTTTGTCGGTTTGGTCAACAACGCCTTTTCGTTTGGCGCTTGCTTTGCTATTAGAAGTCTGGCACGTGGTAAAACGAAATACAGGAATTGTGCACCAAATCACGCAGGCGCGGTTGTGTAAGGGCGAGCGCATTGTATGGATATGTGGATGTTAGGCATTGCCATAAAGTGCATCCAGCATGATGTTCATTTGGTCTAAGGCGATTTGCCCAGGGGCAGAAGCGGTGCCAAGGCTTGCGAAGGTCATCGCGCTGCCAAAGCTACCACCACACACGCGGCTTGCCTGTCCGATGCTGCCCATGCTCATGGTGATGATGGGAGTGTCTGGGTGCTGTTCTGTCATGATGGCGCTTGCTGCAAACAGGTTAAGCAAATCCATTTTGCCCAGGGGCATGACGGCGAGCTTTGCGATGTCTGCGCCGCCATCCTGCATTTTGCAAAGGGTGGCAACCATTTCATCGGTGGGCGGAGTCTTTGCGAAGTCATGGCTAGAGGCAACCACGGGTACAGTTGCGGCATGTGCGGTGCTGACGAGTTGCGCGAAGTGTGGTGCGCCAATCGAAAGTTCTATGTCGAGTAAATCCACATCGCCACTTTGGAGGGCGCACTGGCAAAAAGCTGCGTATTCATCGGGAGTGGCTGCGCCGTTGCCCCCTTCTACGTGGCGGCGGTAGGTCACAAGCAGTGGAATATTGCTAAGGGCAGCGCGTAAATCGTGCAGCAATGCAGTTAAAGCAATACAGTCTGTCACTTGGTCAAAGAAATCAGCGCGCCATTCTACGAAATCCAAGGGTACATTTTGCAGTGCAATCGCTGCATTGATAATCTGTGTATGGGTTTGCGCCACGATGGGGACGATGGTTTTTGGGCGCCCTGCGCCAATCACCTTGCCGCGGATGGTTGGTGTTTTCATGCAAATAACTCACTTTCTAGTTGAAATTTTGCGAAATACGTGTACAATAGTAATGTTAATGGAGTTGATATTCTCTATCATAAAGAAGAAATGCAATTCTGTCAATTCTTTTTGGCGCAAAAAGTGATTTCATCTTGCGCTTTACATTATATATAATAAGCAAAAAAGTATCGCGAGAAAAAGGCGATGGTGTGCGCCGTGCGTATGGCGCATTGTTCGAAACCGTTAAATTGGGGTAAATAATGCACTTGCAGTGGGTGAGATAGGAGTATATACGATGTCAATGAGTGTGGTGGTGCAGCAGGTGCTAGTGGTATTTGGCTATGTGCTAGTGGGTTGGATGGCCTGTAAAATTGGAGTGCTAGGGAACAAAGTGAATGACTCACTTACGAATATCATTGTGAAAATCACCCTACCGTTTAGTATTATTGCGGCAGCGGATGTTGATACAAGCGGAAGCGACCTTGCGAATATGGGGTGGACGGCACTTGTTTTATTGATAAGTTATATGATAAGCGCAGCATTGGTTGCGTGTTATGCGCGTGTGAAAAAGTTAACGCCTGAGCAACATGCGATTTATAATGGTTTATGTGTGTTCCCGAACAGTGGTTTTATTGGTATCCCGCTTTGTGTTGCGCTAATGGGCGACCGTGGCATGCTCTATGGCGCTGCGGGGATGGTGGCATATAATGCGTTCTTTTTCACTTACCAATATCTGCTTTTTCGTCCAAATGAAAAAATTCGCTTGAAACTGTTCCTCACACCGTTGAACCTTTGCGTAGTGGCTTTGGGATTGATGCTTGCGCTCGGTGTGCGCCTGCCAACAACGATACAAACGGTTACTTATAATGTGGGGGCAATGACGACACCGCTCGCGCTGATGATTATTGGTGCGATGCTTGCAGAGGGCGATTTGATGTCCCTGCTGCGCAGTAAGAAGTCTTATCTATTTACCTTGTTGCGGAATATCGTATTTCCACTTGCACTGCTGTGTGTGTTAGCGGTGTTGCCTTTTGATTACGAGATGAAACTTGCGACCATTATGTATGCGGCTTGCCCTTGTGCCAATCTTACGGTGGTGTTCGCTGCGCAGGCAAAGATGGAAACAGAGCTTTGCGCCAAAACGATATTGCTTTCTACCTTGTTCTTTTTGGTGACGTTGCCTTTTATCCTATGGGTTGCGCAGATTGTCTTTGCTTAATCGATAAAAAATAGTAGTGCGTTGTATAAGTGTTGCAAATGCGTCCAACAATAGGGTTGGGCGCATTTGCTTTTTGAGCGATATTTCGTTTGTTTTTGAGTATTGTTTTTGAGAGATGAAAGAAATTCAAATAAAACACAAAAAACTTGACGAAAAGTGTTGACATGGCGCGCGTGGCATGGTATTATATGTGAGTTCCCTTCGGGGCGGGTCACTAAGAACCGCCGCTAGGGACTGCCAAGAACGGTTTGAAAATTGAAGAGTTAGAGGTACATTTCCTAGTAGACAAACGCGGCAATCGCTGCGGTTCAATCGTT